>JAHENN010000119.1 GCA_018609665.1 Haloarculaceae archaeon
GAGCCGGCGTACGCCGCCGCCGCCACCGCGACCGGCTTCGGCTTCCCCAGCGGCCACGCCCTCGGCACCGCGACGGTCTACGGCGGGCTGGCGCTGCTCGTCGGCCGACGTCGTGGCTACGGCGCCGCCGGGGCCGTCGTCGCCGTCGTCGCCGCCTCCCGGGTCGTCCTCGGCGTGCACTACCTCGTCGACGTCGTCGCCGGCGTCGCCGCCGGTGCCGTCCTGCTCGCCGGCCTCTACCGGCTCTGCGGCCGCGGGTCGAACCCGGGGCGGGCGCTGATGTTGGTGACGCTCGTCGCGCTCGCCGGTCCCGTCGTCGGCGAGTACGACTTCGAGACGATGGCCTCGCTGGGCGGCGCCCTCGGCGCCCGGATCACGTGGGGAATCGTCGGCGGCGCCGTCGTCCACGAGTCGACGACGAGGCGGGGCGGCGCGGTCGCGGCCGCCGTCGGCGCCGCTGCTGGCGTTCCGTTCGCCGTCGTCTACGCCGTCGAGCCGGCGCCGTACGTCGCGTTCCTCGTCGTCGGGGTCGTCCTCGGCGGCGTCCTGTCGGCGCCGCTGGCCGGCGAGGCCGTCGCGAGGCGGCTGTAGACCGCCCGCGGCGCGGAGACGGGCCGACGGGACGGCGACGGGGAGACGCCGCCACGAACGACGGAGTTCGGAAGTGGTGATCGCCGGCGAGCGCTCCCGACGGGAGACGCACACGTCGGCGTAGCGTCGACCGACTGCCGCGTGCCGGAGACGCGTGACCGGAAAAATAAAACGCGGGCTAGAACTTCTCGAGGTAGCGGTCCAGTTCCCACTGGGAGACGTCGACCAGGTAGTCGGTGTACTCCTCGCGTTTGGCCTCGACGAACTTCTCGGCGACGTGCTCGCCCAGACCGCTCCGGACGACCTCGTCGTCCTCGAGGGCGTCGACGGCCTCGCCGAGGTTCTCCGGCAGCGTCTCGATGCCGTACTCCTCGCGCTTGGCCTCGTCGAACTCGTAGATGTTCTCCCGGATCGGGTCCGGCGCCTCGAGGCCGCGCTCGATGCCGTCGATACCGGCGTTGATGAGCGCCGCGAAGGCGAGATACGGGTTACACGAGGGGTCGGGGAACCGGGCCTCGATGCGGCTGGCGGCGGGAACGCGGGCGGCCGGCTTGCGGATGAGCGCCGACCGGTTGCGGTCGGACCACGCGACGTAGACCGGCGCCTCGTAGCCCGGTACCAGGCGCTTGTAGCTGTTGACCGTCGGGTCGGTGACGGCGCAGATGGCCGGCGCGTGCTCGAGGATGCCGGCGAGGAACGAGTGGGCCGTCTCGCTCAGGTCGAACTCGTCGTTGTCGTCGTGGAAGGCGTTCTCGCCGTCCTCGAACAGCGACATGTGGGTGTGCATCCCCGAGCCGTTGATGCGCGGCACCGGCTTCGGCATGAACGTCGCGTGGAGGTCGTGCTGGGCGGCGACGGCCCGGACCGTCGTCCGGAAGGTGGCGACGTTGTCGGCCGTCGACAGCGCGTCGTCGTACTCGAAGTTGATCTCGTACTGGCCCTCGGCGACCTCGTGGTGGCTGGCCTCGATCTCGAAGCCCATGTCCTCCAGCGCGAAGATGATCTCCCGGCGGACGTCGCTGGCGAGGTCCTTCGGGGCGACGTCGAAGTAGCCGCCCTGGTCGGCGAACTCCGTCGTCGCGTAGCCGTCGTCGTCCTGCTTGAACAGGAAGAACTCCGGCTCGGGGGCCATGTTCACCTCGAAGCCGTGGGCCTCGGCCCGGTCGAGGGCGTTCTTCAGCACGCGCCGGGGGTCGCCCTCGAACGGCTCGCCGGTCGAGGTGTCGATGACGTCGCAGATGAGCCGGGCGGCGCCGCTCTTCCCGTCGGTCTGCCACGGCAGCACCGCGAACGTCTCCGGGTCCGGCTTCAGCCGCATGTCCGACTCCTGGATGCGGACGAAGCCGTTGATCGACGAGCCGTCGAAGTAGATACCGTCGGTGAAGGCCTTCTCCGCCTGCCGGGCCGGAATGGAGACGTTCTTCACCGTCCCGAGGATGTCGGTGAACTGCAGTCGGAGGAAGTCGATGTCCCGCTCGTCTATCTGTTCGAGTACGTTCTGTTCCTCTACGGAGAGGCCGCCGTCGGCGGCCGTGTTTTCGTTCGTCATCTTTCTCGACGCCGGACACGAGGAAGCCATCTACTAAATCGTTATTGGTTTGCGCAAATCTGCTCCGGCGTCGCATAGAACTGTATGTTCGTAAAGTTCTAATCCCCGGGGGCCGTATCCGACTGTAATGACGTACGAAAATCTCGACCGCAAGCTGGTGAACGCCCTGCTGGAGGACGGCCGCGCGTCGCTCCGGTCGCTCGGCGAGGACCTCGACGTCTCGGTGACGACCGTCTCGAACCACATCTCCGACCTCGAGGAGCAGGGCATCATCGAGGGGTACGTCCCCGAGGTGAACTACGGCAAGCTCGGCTACGACGTCACCGCGGTCATCCAGCTGAAGGTGGAGGGCAGTGCCCTCCCGGAGATCACCGACCGGCTCAAGGACCACACCCACATGGTGTCGGTCTACGAGGTTACCGGCGATCACGACATCTTCGCCGTCGGCAAGTTCACCGACACCGACCACATGAACGAACAGATCAAGGAGCTGCTCACCGACCCCGAGATCAAGGAGTCCAACACCTCAGTGGTGCTGAACACCGTCACCGAACACGAGCAGTTCGACCTGGAGTTCTGACCCCCGGTGGCCGTTTTTTGCTCCGTCTCCGACGGCCGTAGAAACATTTATTATGATAGATTCCTTGCCATCATTTGACATACCATGACGAACCAGCTCACCGAGGAACTCGTCCACTGGGAACTGGCGGCGCCGCCGGACGGAGCCGAGTCGACCGAGGACGAGGACGAGGACACCGTCGAAGCGCCCGCCGAGTGACGTATCGATTCTTCAAGCCGGGCGCACGGAGCGCCCCGCCGACGCGCCACACAGCGGCGGCACTGTCGCCGGCTACTGCGTTTCGAGTATCGTCGTCTCGGCGCCGACGACGTGGTTCGTGTCGCCGGTGCCGGAAACCGTCTCTCGGTCGCCGCCGTCGACGCTGACCTCGACCGGGCCGAACCCGTAGCTCCCGGGGGCCGTCGGCCCGGTCGGCGCCTCGGCGACGTTGGTCTCCCGGAGGTCTTCGACGTACGGCGTCGCCCGGACGATGACGGGCGCGTCGTCGACCTCGTCGGGGTCCAGCCGGACGACCCCGATCTGGACGTTCTCGCCGTCCTGCTCGGAGCCGAGGTCAACCACGTACTCCTCGGCGTTCTCGACGTCGTACGGGCCCTCCTCGCTCACCTCCGCGTAGTTCCGCTCGGAGTCCGAGCAGGTGTACGGCACGTAGTCCTGGTAGAACCCGCCGACGCCGTCCGTCGGGTCGCCGGCCGCCGCCGTCGACAGGGCCGGCGCGAGTCCGCCGGTCCCGAGTGCTCGCAGCACGCTCCGTCTCGTCGGAGAGCTTTCGCCGTCCGGAATACGAGGATTATCCCCACGCCTGGCGAGTATAAGGTCCGTGAAGCGGCCCCCGCACCGCCGGCTACGACAGGCAGTAGTCGACGAAGTTCCGGAGAATCCGGAGGCCGGTCTCGCCGGACTTCTCCGGGTGGAACTGCGTGCCGAAGACGTTGCCCGCCTCGTTGGCGACGACGGACGGAAAGCAGACCCCGTAGTCGGTCGTCGCGACGACGGCCGACTCGTCGTCCGGGCTGGCGTAGTAGGAGTGGACGAAGTACGCGTGCTCGCCGTCGACGCCCTCGACGAGGGGGTGGTCGCGCTCGACGTCGAGCTCGTTCCAGCCCATGTGCGGCACCGTCAGGCCGGCCGAAAAGCGGACGTTGCGGCCGGGGGCGAGGTCCAGTCCCTCGACGTCGCCCTCGCCGATGTGGTCGGCCTCCTCGCTGGAGGTGAGCAGCATCTGCATGCCGAGACAGATGCCGAACAGCGGCGTCCCCTCGGCGGCGGCGTCCGCGAGTGCGTCCCGGAACGGCCCGGCGTTCTCCATGCCCTCGCTGAAGGCGCCGACCCCCGGCAGGACGACCCCGTCGGCGGCGTCGACGTCGGCGGGGTCGTCGGTGATCGTGACGTCGGCGCCGGCCCGCTCCAGCCCGCGGGTCGCGCTCCGGAGGTTCCCGAGCCCGTAGTCGACGAGGACGACCTCTGCGGTCCGCTGGGTGCTCATACCGGCAGTGCGCGGCGGCGACTCAAGACGGTTTTCCCTCACCGCGCCAGCGACTCCAGGAACCGCCGCGGGAAGCCGACGACCAGCTCCCACAGCCCCATCGTCTCCGTCTCGGCGCGGAGCCGCGAACGGATTCGCTGGCTGAACAGCTCGACGGAGATGATGAGCAGGAAGATACAGACGAGCGTCGCCATCGCGTTGGTGAACGCGAACAGCCCGATCTGCGTCTCGACGACCTGTCCGAGCCCGCCGGCGCCGAGCACGCCCAGCGACACCGCGATGCGGACGTTGATCTCGAAGATGTACAGCGTCCAGGCGATGTAGGGGGTCGTCACCTGGCTCAGCATGCCGAACGTCACCGTCTGCGGGCGGCTGGCGCCGGTCGTCTCCATCGCCTCGATGGGCCCCTCCTCGATTTCCTCCAGCTCGTCGGTGAACAGCCGGCCGAGGTTGCCGATGGTGTCGGTCGCCACCGCCAGCACCGCCGACACCGGCGTGATGCCCGCAAGCGGGATGTAGATGAGAATCCACACCAGCGCAGGGATAGCCCGGATGGCCGACATGGTGCCGCGGAAGAGGAAGTTCAGCGGGAACGGCAGCACCCGCTCGGAGCCGAGCACGCCGAACAGCAGCGCCAGCGGAAAGCCCAGCACCGTGCCGGCGAAGCCGACCGCTAGGGTGTTGCCCGCGACGCCGAACAGCGCGAACAGCCCCTCCGAGCGGAGTATCGACCACACCTCCCCGAACAGCCGGAGCGGGTCGGTCCACAGCAGCGAGACGTCGCTGGCGAACAGCAGGTTCCGCTCGCCGATGAACGCCACGTAGGCGCCGACGTCGAGCAGCGGCACCACCCCGACGTACGTGACCGGGAAGAAGTTGCCGAGCGACTCGAGGAAGAACTCCAGGGTGTAGTTCTCCGTGAGGACGTCGACCGTCCCCAGCGCCTGGCCGAAAAGGACCCCGACGAGCGCAACCAGCCCCAGCCCGCCGAGGACCCGCCGGGCGCGGGCCAGCCGGATGCTGTCGAGCTCTTCGGCGAGCCGCTCCGGCGGCTCGTCGTCGCCCGCCGGCTCGCCGCTCATGCGACCGGCCCGTCTCCGGCGGTCGGCCGGTCGGGCTCTTCGCCCTGCTCGATGTCCGTCTCTGCGAGCATCCCCTCGGTGTCGATGTCGCCGTAGATCTCGTCGATGACGTCCATCGTCAGCCCCTCGCGGTAGCCGTCGAACACCTTCTCGCCGTCCCGGAGGCCGATGAACCGCTGGCCGAACTTCCGGGCGAGGTTCACCTGATGGAGGCTGGTCACCGTCGTCAGCCCGCGGTCCTCGGCGGCCGTCCGGAGGTAGCCCATCACCTGCTGGGCGCTGCCGGGGTCGAGGCTGGCGACCGGCTCGTCGGCCAGCAGCACCTCCGGCCGCTGGACCAGCGCGCGGGCGATACCGACCCGCTGCTGTTGGCCGCCGCTCATCCGGCGGGCCTTCTGGCGGGCCTCGTCGAGCAGTCCGACCGTGTCGAGCGCCTCCAGCGCCAGCAGCTTGTCCGACTCGTCCTGCAGCCGCAACAGACTCGACAGGAACCGGTGGCGGTTCAGCGACCCCGTCAGCGCGTTCGCGTAGGCGCTCAGCCCGCCGATGATGTTGTGCTGCTGGAAGATCATGGCGACGTCGTCCCGCGGGCCGGTCACCTCCTCGCCGGCGACGGTGACGGCGCCGTCGGTCGGCTCCGTCAGCCCGTTGAGACAGCGCAACAGCGTCGACTTGCCGGAGCCGGAGACGCCGAGCACGACGACGAACTCCCCTTCCGGAATCTCGAAGGAGACCTCCTCGAGCGCAACGACGTCGCCGAACTCCTTCGTCAGCGCGTCGACGGTGATGTCGGTCATGGCTCTGTCCCGACGACGGGTCTCTGCCGTGGTGAACGCTTCGACGGGGTCATCCGGCGGGCGTTACTCGAGGTCCTCGAACTCGAGGCCGAGCTCGTCGAGCACCTGCTGGATGGGCGCGAAGTCCTCCTCGCTGCCCTCCTCGACGCCGGTGAACCACAGCTCCTCGCCCTCGTATCCCTCCTCGTGGGCGAGGTCCTCCTCGGTCGCGCCGAGGATGGCCGCCTCGACGTCCTCGCGGACGGGGTCGTCCCAGTTGGACCGCGACATCAGCGGCGCCCGCGGCAGCGGGTCCGACACCGCAAGCAGCTTCAGCTCCGCCTCGTCGGTCGCCGACCCGGCGCCGTCGTACTCCGCGGAGATGTCGACGAAGTCCTGGGACATCTCGTCGAACTGCTCCTGGGGGACGTGCGGCGCCGTCGAGAAGGCGCCGGTCGTCGCCGCCGCGACCGAGGGGTTCTCGATCAGCTGCTGGCGGGCCGTCGAGTGGTCGGAGTACTGGGCGTTGAAGTCGACGGCGTCGCCGTCCGGCGCCGTCCCGACGTCCAGCCCCGCGTCCTGGAGGATGGTCAGCGGGACGAGCGTGCCGCTGACCGACAGCGTCGCGCCCATCGCGACGTCCTCGCCTTCCAGCTCCGCCAGTGAGTCGACGCCGTTCTCGTCGGGCGTCGTCGTGATCAGCGAGAAGTACTGGGCGGCGCCGAACGCCACCCGGATGCCGATGACGTCGGCGGCGTCGGAGGCGGCGACGGCCGCCGACGGGGAGGTGTCGGCCACCTCGCCGCCGTCGCGGCGCAGCTCCTGCAGCGTCGCGGCGTAGCTCGCGGTCTCGACGGCCTCGACGGTGACGTCGGCCTCCGATTCGATGTGGTCGAACATCGGCTGGTACTGGGCGGTGATGTCGACGTCGGCCTCGGCCGGGTTGAGGATGAACCGCACCTCGTCGGCTCCCCCACCGCCGGTGCCGGTGCAGCCGGCGAGTCCGAACGCGGCTGCGGCGCCGGTCGACTTGATGACGGTCCGTCGGTCCACGCGGGTCCCCTTCGACATGTGAGCCGCTACATAGACGGGGGATTAAACATTACTGATATCGGCCGAAACCGGTCAGTATCTCGGTGTACGGCAATGTATGACTACGTTTGGCAGGCGACAACGGGGCGCCGTTGCCTCCCGGCCGCCCCGGCTCAGAACTCTCCCAGGCGTGACTGCCCGTCGCCGCCGTCGTCGCCGACGAGGGCGACCGCCTCGTCCAGCGCCGCGCCGAACGGCTCCCGCTGTGAGGGGTCGTACAGCGTCGCCGCCGGATGGACGCAGACGAGCACCCGTCGCGGCGCGCCGGCGACCCGGGCGTCGTGGAGCGTCCCGGCCTCCTTCGTGACCGCGACCGACCGCCCCAGCAGGTGTTCGGCCGGCACCTTCCCCAGGGCGACGACCACCGCCGGGTCGACGGCGTCGAGTTCGGCCGCCAGGTGGTCGCGGCAGTTCTCCAGTTCGGCCGTCGTCGGGTCGCGGTTGTCCGGCGGGCGGCAGCGCACGCAGTTGACGATGCGGATGTCCCGGCGGGAGAGCCCGCGGTCCCGGAGGGCGTCGTCGAGCACCTCGCCCGACCGGCCGACGAACGGCTCGCCCTGCTCGTCCTCGTTCTCGCCCGGCCCCTCGCCGACGAGACAGAGGTCGGCGTCGACCGGCCCCACGCCGTTGACGATGCGGCTCCGGTTGTCGCACAGCGCCGGACACCGCGTGCAGTCGTGGACGTCGATGTCGGCGTCGGCGTCGTCGCTCATACGGGCCCGTGGAGCCGCGCCGGGTTAATCCCGCCGGAAGGCGTCGACCCGGCGGGCGGCCCGCTTCGCCACCCGGAGCGGCTCCGGCCGCCGGTCGTGGGTGAACGCCGCGACCGCGCGGTCGGCCGTCGCGTCGTCGGTGCCGACGCTGCGGACGTACAGTCCGTCGTCGAGCCGCCGCCGGTCCGGCAGCCCCTCGTAGACCTCGAGCCGGCGGTCCCGTTCCGGCGGGTCGAAGGCCGCCTCGATGGCGTCGGTCAGCCCCCCGCTGTCCTCGTAGCTGACGGCGACGACCGGCCGGTCGACCGCCGACGCGACCCGCCCGAGGTCGACGACGTTGTACCACGCCGGCGCGACGCCGGCCAGGAAGAGAACGGCGACGTCCTCGCGGTCGAGCCGGCGCCAGCAGTCGATGACGGCGTCGGTCGCGTCGGTGCCGCCGACGGTGCACGTGCCGAAAACGAAGTCGTCGACCGTCCGGTCGACGCGGACGAGCGCACCCCCGAGCGTGCTGGTGGCGTCCTCGTCGTCGGTCCCGCGGTAGGACTCGGCGATTCCGAGGGCACGCCGCCCGGGCTTCACCTCACTCCCCCTTGATTTCCTCGAACGTCTCGAGCAGGTCCTCGCTGGAGGCGTCGTCGTACTCGAACTCCACCTCGCCGTCGTGGGCCGCAAGCGTCGAGTGGTCGCCTTCCTCAATGTCCGTGTCGAACTCCTGGTTTTCCTGTTCGGATTCGTCGTAGCTCCCGAATCCCATGCTCGTGACGTGGTAACACCCACGTAGTCTTAAACGCCACGCCGCCGCAGGCAGCCGCCAGACCTTTCAATTCGACCCACACGGTGTGGAACGTATGGTAGCGGACGGACCGACGGTCCGGGTCGGCCACCACGGCGGCGCGGGCGCCGACGGCCTCGCGACGGACGCCCGCTGTGTGCCCCGCCGCGTCGACAGCGACATCGGCGACGCAACTCGACCACGGCGCCGGCCTCGGCCTGTGGGTCGCCCGCTGGGTGCTCGAGGGCGTCGGCGGCCGCCTGCTGTTCGACGACGTCGACGAGGGGACCGTCGTCAGGCTCCGGCTCCGGCGGGCGGAGGCGTCAGCGTGAAGCCCGCGGCGGCCGACCCCCCGGCATGGACGTCACCAACGTGACCGCCGGCGCGGAGTCGTTCACCTGCAACGCCTACCTTGTCGAGGGCGACCGCACGGCGCTGGTCGACGCCGGCGCCATGGAGGGCGTCGTCGACGTCGTCGGCGGTCGGGTCGACGACCTCGACGCCGTCGTGCTCACCCACCAGCACGGCGACCACGTCGCCCGGCTGGCGGCGGTGCTGGACGCCTTCGAGGCGCCGCTGTACGCCTTCGACGACCACCCCCGCCGGACGCACGAACTGGACGACGGCGACCAGGTCTTCCTCGGCGACGAGGCCTTCGACGTCGTCCACACGCCGGGCCACGCCGACGACCACGTCTCCCTTGTCTCCGGGGCGACGCTGTTCAGCGGCGACGTCGTCGTCCACGACGACGGCGCCTTCGACGACGGCAGCTTCGGCCGGACCGACATGGCCGGCCAGTCCCGCGAGCGGCTCATCGACAGCATCGAGACGCTGCTGGAGCGGATGCCCGACGACGTCGAACACATGTACGCCGGCCACGGCGGGACGTTCCACGGCGACGTCCGCGACGTCGTCGAGACGGCCCTGGAGCGGGCCGAGAAGCGCGAACCGAAGTACCCCGACGAGTGACGGTCAGGACGGCGTCCCGGCGCCGGTGACCGTCACCGTCCGCTCGGCGGCGACGTGCCCGCGTAGCCGCAGCGCCACCGGCCCGTCCTCGCTCGTCGTGTACCGCGTGTCGAGCGACCGCCCGAGCGTGACCGTCTCGCCGGCCTCGACCGTCCGCTCCAGGAGGTGCGACTCGTCGTCGTCGGCGATGCGCTCCGTCGGCCAGTACAGCGCCGCGAGGAACCGGCCGTCCGTCCCGGAGACGTTCCGCACGGTCACCGACGTCGACAGCGGCTCGCCCTGCTCGACCTCCCCGGGCGCGTCGAAGGATTCCAGTTCGTAGCGCGGTTCCGGCGCGGCGAGCGTCCGCCGGGCCGTCTCGCCGAGCGGCCACGGGCCCGCGTCGCCGTCGTACCGTATCTCCGGGTCCGACGCCGACAGCGGCGAGGGGACGACGAACGCCAGCACCGCCGTCGTTCCCGGGCCGAACCCGCCGCCGCCGAGCGGCTGGCCCTTCCGGCCGGCGACGCTCCGGTTGAGCCCGCCGACGGTGTCGGGCAGCCCGGGGGCGTAGGCCTCGCCGCCGGCCGTGAATGTGAACTCCCCGGCCGTGGTGCCGGCCCCGGTGACGACGGACGCGACGACGTACTGGCGCCCCTCGGCGGCGAGGACGCCGCCGGACCCCATCGTCGACTCGTAGGAGACCGCCTTCCGGGCGCCGATGTCGGTGACCGCGACGCCGTCCGGCGGCGCCGTCGGCGTCTCCCGGCGGTCGGTCGGCGTCTCGCCGTCGGTCGGCGTCACGTTGCCGTCCGGCGCGTCGTCGCCCGACGTACACCCTGCCGTCGCGGCCAGCAGCGACCCGACGCCGGCGAGGTAGCTCCGTCTGGAGGGCATCGTCGCGACGGACGGCCGGAGCATAAAAGTCGGTACCGGAGGGTCAAACGGGCGTCGTACCCTCGCTACGCGGCGCGGCGTTCCTTGGCCTTCGGCCGGAGGTTCTTGTAGCCGCACTTCCGGCAGCTGTCGGCCCGCTCGGGGTTCCGGGCGTTGCAGCGCATGCAGATCATCTTCTCGAGGATGCGCTCTTCGGCCTCGTCGAACTTAGCCATGTGAGAGGACAGGCGGTGCCGCCGCATAAAGCTGACCGTTCGTGTTTATGTCGCTCGCGCCCCACCGCCGGAGCATGTACGACCGACTCGCCGGACTGTCCCTCTCGGTCGACGAGTACACTCTGTCGGCCGCCTCGCTGGACACCTCGAGCGGCTTCACCCGCGTCTCGACGACCGTCGAACTCGCCGGCGGCGGCGAGACCGGCCGCGGCGAGGACGTGGGGTACGGGGCCGACGACCAGCGGCGCTTCCAGGAGCGGTACGGTGACGGCGGCCTCGACCTCGCCGGCGAGTACACCCTCGCGGGCTTCTCGGAGCATCTCGAAACCGTGGAGTTCTTTCCGGAGCCGCCGGAGAACGAGGCCGACCGCCACTACCGGCGGTGGGCCCTCGAGAGCGCGGCGCTCGATCTGGCGCTCCGGCAGGCCGACACGGACCTCGGGAGCGTTCTCGGGGAGACGTACGACCCCGTCCGGTTCGTGGTCAGCACGCGGCTGGAGTCGCCGGACCGCCTCGACGGGATACGCGCGGTCCACCCGGGTGTGGAGTTCAAGCTCGATCCGACGGACGAGTGGGACCGGCCGTTCGTCGAGGCCGTCGCCGAGCGCGGCGGCGTCCGGGTGCTGGACCTGAAGGGACGGTACGAGGGCACCGAGGTCGACGGCTCGGCCGACCCGGCGCTGTACCGCCGTCTCTTCGAGGCCTTCCCGGAGGCCGTCGTCGAGGACCCGGCGATGACCGAGGCGACCCGCCCGCTCGTCGAGGACGTCGCCGGGCGCGTCGCCTGGGACGTCCCGATAACCGGCGTCGAGAGCGTCGCGGCGCTGCCGTTCGAGCCGGAGTGGCTCAACATCAAGCCCTCGCGGTTCGGGACGGTGCGGTCGCTGCTCGGGACCGTCGAACACTGCCGGGAGCGGGACATCGAACTCTACGGCGGCGGCCAGTTCGAACTCGGCGTCGGCCGGGGGCAGATACAGGCGCTCGCGTCGCTGTTCTACCCCACGGCGCCGAACGACGTCGCGCCGGGTGGCTACAACGCGGCAGCGCTGGCCGACGACCTGCCGACGAGCCCGCTGGAGCCGCCGGCCGATCTCTCCGGCTTCCGCTGGGGGTGAGCACCGGCCTGCGTCGCCGAGACGACGGCTCACTCCTCGGCGAGGTACTCCTCCTGGACGGCGACGACCGCCGCGGAGTCCGCACAGTCGGCGTACCGCCGCAGCGGCTCGTCGTTCAGCTCGAGGAACGTGTGGCCCCAGGTGAACTTGCCGAGGATTTCGGCGGCCCGCTCGCGGCGCCCGAGGATGCAGAGCGCGCCGGCGAACGCCTCGACGGTGTTGAGTCGGAACGGCGTCCCGTAGCTGACGGGGTTGGCGGCCACGAGGAAGGGCAGCGCGCGGTGGGGGCCGTCGAGCCGGAAGGCCTCGGCGTCGGCCGTCTTCCAGGAGCAGTCTAGCGCCACGAGCCGGTCGCCGGGCGGGTCGTCGGCCGGCGACAGCGCCACGTCGGCGTGGGGGTCCAGCACGACGCCGGCCGGCGTCGCCCGCGCCGAGCGGTGCAGCGCCGCCAGGTCGAACCGGGCGAGCTTCCGCGCCGAGCACTTCTCGGGGTCGTCGTCGCCCTCGTAGCGGACGTGCAGGTCCACGGCCGTCGTTGGCCGCCGGCACGGAAAAGCCGCTCGCGGCCCGCCGCCGGATACTTCGGCGCCGCGGTCCTACCTCGCGCATGGACGGTTCCGAGGCGGCCCGCGAGTACTACCGCGCCATCGACGAGGACGACTACGCGGCGCTGTCGGCGCTTCTCGTCGACGACTTCGTCCACGAGCGGCCGGACCGGACGGTCGAAGGCCGGGAGGCGTTCGTCTCGTTCATGCGCTCCGGCCGGCCGGAGACCGACACCGAACACGTCCTCGATGCGGTGTACGAGAGCGGCGACCGGGTGGCCGCCGAGGGGCGGCTGCTCCGGTCGGACGGCACCGAGTGGTTCGGCTTCGTCGACGTCTTCGTCGTCGACGACGACGTCAGGCGGCTGCGGACCTACACCGACGGCGGCTGACCCGCGCTGACCGTCCGCCGCCGACCGCGAACGCCGCCGGAGTCAGTCTTATTCCCGCCGACGCCGTACTACACGCATGGCTCCCTGGGAGGCGCTCGCGGCGTACGCGCTCATCCTCGTGGCGGCGGCGCTGCTCGGGTGGCTCCCGTTCCGGGTTCTCGAGTACATCTCCATCGTCGACCGGCTGGACGCGGCCGACGCGGTCAGCGGCCGGCGCGTCTCCGACTCCCGGGTGACGTGTCCCGGCTGCGGGGCGGTCAACGAGACCGGCTACGACCGCTGTGGCTCCTGCGGCGGCCGGCTGCTCGTCGACGACTGACGGCGCCGGCTACCCGTCGCCGACGGCCGACTCGCCGACCTCCTCGCCGCCGTCGATGCGCTCGATTCCGCCCATGTACGGCCGCAGCGGCTCCGGCACGGTGACGGTGCCGTCGTCGTTCTGGTAGTACTCCATGATCGCGACGACGACCCGCGGCACCGCGACGCCGGAGCCGTTCAGCGTGTGGAGGTACTCCGCCGATTCGTGTTCCTCGGGGCGGTACTGGATGCTCGCCCGGCGCGCCTGGAACGCCTCGAAGTTCGACACCGACGACACCTCCAGCCACCGGCCGCCGGCGTCGGGTCCGTCGGACATGTCGTCGGCCGGCGCCCACACCTCGACGTCGTACTTCTTCGCCTGCGTGAACCCCATGTCGCCGGTGCACATCTCCAGCACGCGGTAGGGGAGTCCGAGCCGCTCGAGCACCGTCGTCGCCTCCCCGACCAGCCCCTCCAAGCGGTCGTAGCTGTCCGCCGGGCGGACGAAGTTCACGAGTTCGACCTTGTTGAACTGGTGGACGCGGACGATGCCGCGGGTCTCGGTGCCGTGTTCGCCGGCCTCCCGCCGGAAGTTCGGCGAGTAGGCGACGTGCTTGATCGGCAGGTCGTCGTCCAGCAGTATCTCCCCGCGGTACATGTTGGTGACCGGCACCTCGGCGGTCGGCAGCAGCCAGAGGTCGTCGTCGTCGTACGGCTCCTCGTTGGCGCCGCCGAGCCGGTAGGCGTCCTCGACGAACTTCGGGAACTGGCCGGTGCCGCGCATCGACGCCGAGTTGACCGGAACCGGCGGGAAGACGTCGGTGTAGCCGTGCTCGGTCCGGTGGAGGTCGAGCATGAACTGCACGAGGGCGTGCTCGAGGCGGGCGCCCTCGCCTTTCGCGACGTAGAAGCCGCCGCCGGCGACCTTCGCGCCGCGGTCGAAGTCCAGCACGTCCAGCTCCTCGCCGAGGTCGTAGTGCGGGACGACCGGGTCGGGCAGCCCGCGGCGGTCCTCGAGGCCCCACCGTCGGACCTCGACGTTGTCGGACTCGTCGTCGCCGACCGGCGCGTCGGGGTGGGGGACGTTCGGCAGCTCGAGCAGCCGTTCCTCGAGTTCGGCCTCCAGCTCGTCGGCCCGCTCCTCGACGGCCGCCAGCTCCTCCTTCAGCTCCTGGGAGCGCTCGATGGCTTCCGCGGCGGCTTCCTCGTCGCCCTCGCGTTTGAGCTCGCCGATCTCGCCGGAGACCTCGTTTCGCCGCCGCCTGAGGTCGTCGCCCTCGGCCTTCAGCTCCCGCCACTCCTCGTCCACCTCGAGGAGCCGCTCGAGATCGACGTCGACGCCCTTCGTCTCGAGGGCGCGGCGGACCTCCTCGGGGTTGTCCCTGACGAACTGCCTGGACAGCATTTCCCGGCGGTTCGCCGCGGCCGGGCAAAGTCGTGTCGGTGCCGTGAGGGTGCGTGACCCCGAGACGGCGACCAGAGAGGTGACGACAGACCGAAGTGGGGGGCCGGCGTTGCCCCGCGCATGATAGAGCAGTACCTCGAGCGGCTCTTCACCTGGGAGAGCCTCGAGAACACCGACCGCGGGGTCGAGTTCGAGCTGAAGAACCGGCTCATCGAGGCGGAGTTCGAGGGCGTCACGACGGCGAAGATCGACGGCGAGGCCGTCGCCGCCGAGGACGTCACGCTCGAACTGGCCGACGACGAGCGGTACACGGCCGACGAGATAACGCCGGAGTCGCCGCTGGCGCTGGACCTCGCGGAGACCGTCCAGGTGGTGCTGAACCGCCCGCGGCTCCGGCTCGGCGTCCACGAGATCGAACTCGGGCTCCGGGTCGAGGGGTACGGCGAGGTCGGCTTCACCACCGACGACGAGGTCCGGCCGGAGGACCTCGTCGACGTCGACCCGGCCGACTACACCGTCGACGAACTGCGGACGCTCGTCGCCGAGATCACCGAGCCGGAGTCCCTCGAGCGGCTGCTGGAGCGGGAGCGGGCGGGGCCCGACCGGACGACGGCGGTCGCGGCGCTCGAAGACCGGCTGGCGGACGCCGAGCCGCTGACCGAGGCGGAGATGGTTCGCTCGGAGCCGACGACCAAGGACGGCGGCAGCAACCTGGTCAACGACCTGCTCGTGGAGGTGCTGGAGTCCCCGCAGCGGGTGTCGGTCTACCTGGCCGTCCAGGCGCTCGGCTCGGGGACGCCGGAGGAGATCGCCGCCCGGACGGTCCTGCCGGAGAGCACCGTCCGGTCGACGCTGGAGGACCTCGAGCGGGAGGACCTCGCCGAGCGGACCGGCGACGGCGGCTACAGCGTCGTCTCCCCGGTCAAGGTGCTCCAGAAGCGCCAGCAGGACCTCTGGACGGTCCTCCGGAGCACCCTCTAGGTTTTATCCGGCGACGTGATAACCCCGACATGGCAATCGGTGACGTCGTCGAGGTCGAGAGGGTGCCGGACTGCTACCACGTCGACACCGGCATGTACGGGACCGCCGACTACGGCTCGGTCTACCTGCTGGACGCCGAGCGACCGGCGATAGTCGACTCGGGCATCGGGACGAACTACGAGCGGGTGCTCGAGGGGCTGGCGTCGGTCGGCATCGCGCCGGCCGACCTCGAGGCCATCGTGCTGACGCACGTCCACCTCGACCACGCCGGCGGCGCGGGGTTCATCGCCGCCGAGACCGGCGCCGACGTCTACGCCCACGCCGACGGCGCCGACTTCCTCTCCGACCCGGAGCCGCTGTGGGAGGGGACGAAGGCGGCCGTCGGCGACCAGATACGCCACTACACGGAGCCGGAGCCGGTGCCGGCCGACGCCGTCGAGCCGGTGCGCGACGGCGACGCCGTCGACCTCGGGTCGACGACGCTTGCGGTCCACCACGCCCCCGGCCACGCCTTCCACCAGGTCGTCTTCGAGGACCCGGAAGCCGACGCCGTCTACACCGCCGACGCGGCCGGCATCTACGTCCCCACGTTCGACGCGGTCCGGGAGACGACGCCGCCGCCGGGGTTCGACCTCGAACAGGTCGTCGCCGACGCCCGGATGATCGCGGGGCTGGAGCCGGAGACGCTCTGTTACGCCCACTTCGGCGCCGTGTCTGCCGACGACCGCCTCTCGGAGTACGTCGACGTCATCACCCGGTGGGTCGAGGCGGTCGACCGGAAGCGCGCGGAGCTGGACGACGACGCGGCCGTCGTCGAGCACTTCGTCGAGGCCGCCGACGTCGGCGAAGCGTGGGGCGAGGAGAAGGCCGCCGGCGAGGTCGCGATGAACGTCCGCGGCGTCATGGCGTACCTCGACGACCGGGCGTAGCCACGGCGGGGGTTTATTCGGGGAGCGGTGGTAGTGCCGACGGAGCGAACCCAGTGGCTAGCCAGCTGATTCCCCTCGTCGCGGCGATCATCGCGATCGGCGTCGCCGCGCAGATACTCGCCGACCGCTTCGAGGTCCCGAGCATCGTGTTCCTCATCGCGGCCGGCATCGCGCTCGGCCCGGAGGGGCTCGGGGTCGTCACGAGCGACTCCTTCGAGGCGCTGCCGGCCATCGTCGGGCTGTCGGTCGCCATCATCGTCTTCGAGGGGGCGTTCCACCTCCGGGTCGAGAAGCTCCGGCAGGCGACGAGCGAGAGCCTCCGGCTCGTCACCGTCGGCGCGGCCGTCGCGCTCGTCGGAACGGCGGTCGCCGTCCGGTTCGCGCTCGGCACCGACTGGGGACTCGCCTTCCTCATCGGCGCGCTGCTGGTGGCGACCGGCCCGACCGTCATCACGCCCATCCTCCAGGTCGTGCCGGTCCGGGACCGGGTGGCCGTCGCCATGGAGACGGAGGGCATCATCAACGACGTGACGGCGGCCATCCTCGCGGTGGTCGTGTTCAAGATCATCCAGCTGGAGGAGCCGACGCTCTCGGCGTTCCTCGCGCTGTTCGTCGAGCGCGTCGGCGGCGGCTTCGTCATCGGGCTCGCCGTCGCCGGCGCCGTCTGGGCCGTCCTCCGGTACATCGACCTCTCGCCGGGCGACGCGCCGCGGAACGCCCGGCTCGTCGTGCTCGCCGGCGCGCTGGTCGCCTACGGCGCGGCCGACACGCTGGCCAGCGAGGCCGGCGTCGCCGCCGTCGCCACCGCCGGCATCGTCCTCGGCAACCTCGGCGTCCCCTACGAGGAGCAGATCTCCGACTTCAAGGGCGACATCACGCTCATCGTGCTGTCGTTCGTCTTCATCGCGCTGGCGGCACAGCTCAAACTGCAGGACCTGCTGGGGCTCGGCCTCGGCGGCGTCGTCGTCGTCGCGGCGGTCGTCTTCCTCATCCGCCCGCTTCTGGTCTACCTCTCGACGGTCGGCGGCGACTTCACCCTCGGCGAGCGACTGTTCGTCGGCTTCGTCGGCCCGCGCGGTATCATCCCCGCGTCGGTCGCGACGCTGTTCGCCATCGAACTGCAGGCCGCCGGCGAGAGCGAGGCGGCGACGCTGCTGGTCGGGACGGTCTTTCTCGTCATCCTCTCGACGGTCGTCCTGCAGGGCGGGCTCGCCAGATACATTGCGGAGTACCTCGACGTGATACCAATGCGTGTGCTCATCGTCGGCGGCGGCCGGGTGGGTCGCGAGCTCGCCCGCCGTCTGGAGGACAGAGGAGAGGACGTCGTCGTCATCGAGACCGACGACGAGACGGTCGAGACGGCCCGCGAGGCGGGACTGACGGTCCGGATCGGCGACGGGACGAACCTGGAGACGCTCCGGGCGGCCGGCGGCAGCAACGCCCAGTCGATCATCGCCGCGACCGGCGACGACGACACGAACCTGCTCATCGGCCGGCTGGCCACCGCGAAGTTCGACGCCGAGCGGGTCATCTGCCGGGCCAACGAGCCGGACAACATCGAGGCGTTCGACGACCTCGACGTCGAGGTCATCTCCTCGTCGCACGCCGTCGCCCAGGCCATCGACAACGTCATCGAGCGGCCGGCGCTGCAGCGCTGGTCGGAGAACATCGAGGAGGGCGGCGACGTCCAGGAGGTCGCCGTCGAGAACGACGCGTTCGTCGGCCGGACCGTCGACGAGGCCGGCGACGAGCTCCCCGACCGGTGTCTCATCGCCCTGGTGACCCACACCGACGACACCTTCGTCCCCGAGGCCGACTTCGTCCTCGAGCGCGGCGACCGCATCACCATCGCCGGCGAACACGACGCGGTCCGGGAGGCGATGGCGCGCTGCCGCGGCGACTGACTCGCGCGAGTCGGGACGATTTATGTGCGCGGAGTGCCGCGTCCCCCACATGATACACGCAGAGGGTACGCTGCTGTCGGTCGACGTTGGCGCGCGGGAGGCGACGACCGAGACGGTCGACGGCGTGCTCGAGTCGTTCGTCGGCGGCCGCGGCGTCGGGACGAAGCTCGCCCACGACCGGATCCCCTTCGACGCCGACCCGCTCGGCCCGGACAACAGCCTCGTGTTCGCGGTCGGGCCGCTGCAGACGTCGACGATGAGCTACACCGGCCGGATGTCCTGCACCGGGCTGTCGCCGCTGACCGACGGGCTGCTGTCGTCGAACGCCGGCGGCTTCACCTCCCGGCCGTTCTACGACACCGGCCACGCGGCCGTCGAGATTACCGGCGAGAGCGACGAGCTGGTCGGCGTCCACGTCACCGACGACGGCGTCGAGTTCGAGCCCGTCCCCGAGCTCGAGGGGGCGACCACCGGCGAGACGACCGACCACGTCGAGGCGTCGACCGGCCTCGGCGAGGAGCACACCGCCGTCGTCGGCCCGGCCGGCGAGAACGAGGTCCGGTTCGCCGCCATCATCACCTCCGGGTCGCGGGCGTTCGGCCGCGGCGGCCTCGGGGCCGTCCTCGGCGCGAAGAACGTCAAGTACCTCGCCTTCGACGGCGACTCCCGCCCCGACGTCGCGGGGCTCGACGACGAGCTCGTCCAGGAGATTCACGCCGAGGCCGCCCAGTCCAGCAGCCCGATGAAGGACGCCGGCACCGTCTCGGTGTCCGACTACGCCAACGCCGTCGGCGCCCTGCCGACGCGATACTTCCAGGAACTGAGCTACGACGAGGTCGACGACATCGGCTCGGCGGCCGTCATCGAGCACAAGTACAAGAAGGGCACCTGCTCGGCGTGTGCCTTCGCCTGCAAGCTGCCGACCCGCGACGAGGAGTCCGGCCTGGAGACGGAGGGCCCCGAGTACGAGACGATGATGTCGTTCGGCTCCAACGCCGCCGTCGACGACTTCGTCGCCATCATGAAGTCCAACGAGCTGTGCGACCGCTACGGGCTGGACACCATCTCCTGCGGCGACGCCGTCGCCGCCTACCTCGCCGCCGAAGGGGAGTTCGGCAACGCCGAGCTGATCCACGAGCTCATCGAGAAGATCGCCCACCGGGAGGGCGTCGGCGACACGCTGGCGGAGGGTATCGACCGCTTCCACGACGAGCTGGGCGTCGAGAACTGGACGATGAAGGGCATGGAGTTCGCCGCCCACGACGGCCGGACGCTCAACGGCCAGGGGCTGTCCTTCGCCACCGCCAACCGCGGCGCCGACCACATGTACGCCGAGATGTACCAGCTGGAGTACCCGCTCGTCGCGCCGGACAGGGCGGTCGACTCCGACGGCGTCGCCGGCAAGTCCGAGCGGCTCATCGAGATGGAGAACAAGAACGTCGTCCACGACTCCGGGGTGCTCTGCAAGTTCGCCTTCTCGAACATGACCCACGAGCGGTACGCCCGGCTGTTCGACGCCGACTGGGAGACGCTGATGGACGTCGGCGGCCGGGTCGTCGAGCTCGAGCGGCACTTCAACAACCAGCGCGGCTTCGACCGGTCGGACGACGCCGACCTGCCGTACGAGCTGGAGGGGCTCGACGACGAGCTGTCGAACTACTACGAGCTGCGCGGCTGGAACGACGACGGCACCGTCCCGGACGCCGACGTCGGGGGCGCCGCCCCCGCCGACGACTGAGGGCGCCGGACGGCCGAGGGTTCATACGCCGGAGCGGGGCCAGAGGTCGTGTGCGCTGACCACGGCCGACCGGCGTCTCGCGGGAGCGCGGTGCACCGCCGGTCGCCCCTGCCGGCACCGCCTGTTCGCCACGCCGCCGCGTGACCCTCCTGTCGTCGCCGTTGCACCCGCCGCGGGTCGCCCCTGCCCGCCGACCGCCTCGACGGCGACGCCGTCGCGGCCCGAAAGTGACGCCGCCGGCAGTTCGGCGGCTGGCGACGGCGTCTCTCCGGCCGCTGCGGTCCGACCGCGGGCTGGCCGCACCCGTCCGGCCGACGCCGCGTCCCGTCGGAGTTCCCGGCCCACAGCGGGCGTTCGCCGTCGGCGTAACTGACAACACCCCTCCGGGCGAGGGAGCCTGTATGTTCGACGAGATTATGCGGAAGTTCGACGACAGCCCGAGCCAGCAGGCTGTCATCCGGCTTCTGCTGGAGCGGGGCTTTTCGGTCAACGACGACGGCCGGGTCGTCTCCGGGGGAATCGAGATTCCGAACACCGGCATCGCCCGGGAGATCGACGTCGACCGGCGGGTCGTCGACGCGACGACCGACGCCATCCTCGCCGACGAAGAGCTGCGGCGCATCTTCCAGAACATCTCGGCGTTTCCCTCGCTGATGGACCTCGCGCCGGTGCTCGATCTGACGGTGCTGACGGTGTTGCCGGACGACGCCGACCGCCACGGCATCGTCGCGGCGGTGACCGGCGTCCTCGCCGACCACGACATCTCCATCCGGCAGACGATAAGCGAGGACCCGGAGTTCACCGACGAGCCGCGGCTCTACCTCGTCACCGACCGGCCGCTCGACGGCGAGGTAATAAACGAGATCCGGGGGTTCGATTTCGTCCGGAAGATCCAGCTGGAGTGACCGCCCGCCGGCGGGGGCTACCGATTCTCATTTAACAGCGCGGCCGGATATGGCTCACATGAGCAGGTTCGAGACGGTCGAGGACCGCTACGACGCCGCCGGGGTCGAGGACCGCGTCGCCGAGTGGTGGGAGGCGGTCGACGCCTACGAGCAGACCAAGCAGCACCGCGAGGGCGGCGAGGAGTTCTTCTTCGTCGACGGGCCGCCGTACACCTCCGGGTCGGCCCACATGGGGACGACCTGGAACAAGACGCTGAAGGACGCCTACATCCGCTACCACCGAATGTGCGGGTACGACGTCACCGACCGGCCGGGCTACGACATGCACGGGCTGCCCATCGAGACCCGCGTCGAGGAGCGGCTCGGCTTCGACAACAAGAAGGACATCGAGGAGTTCGGCGAGCAGAACTTCATCGACGAGTGCAAGGCCTACGCCAGCGAGCAGCTCGAGGGGCTGCAGGAGGACTTCCAGTCGTTCGGCGTCTGGATGGACTGGGACGACCCCTACCGGACGGTCGACCCCTCCTACATGGAGGCGGCGTGGTGGGGCTTCTCGAAGGCCCACGACCGCGGGCTCGTCGAGCAGGGCAAACGCTCCATCGCGCAGTGCCCCCGGTGTGAGACCGCCATCGCCAACAACGAGGTCGAGTACGACCACGTCGAGGACCCCTCCATCTACGTGAAGTTCCCGCTCGTCGACCGGGAGGGGTCGCTGGTCATCTGGACGACGACGCCGTGGACCATCCCGGCCAACACCTTCGTCGCCGTCGACGGCGACGCCACCTACCGGGCGGTCGAGGCGACCGTCGGCGGCGAGACCGAGCGGCTCTACCTCGAGGAGTCCTGCGTCGAGGAGACGCTGGAGCGGGGCGGCTACGACGAGTGGACGCTCGGGGAGGCGCTGTCCGGCGAGGAGCTGGTCGGCTGGCGCTACGAGCACCCGCTCCGGGGGGAGGTGCCCGACGCCCCCGACGGCGACGGCGCGCTGCAGGTGTACACCGCCGACTACGTCGAGGCCGACCGCACGGGGCTGGTCCACTCCGCGCCCGGCCACGGCGAGGTGGACTTCGAGCGCGGCCGCGAACTGGGGCTGGAGGTGTTCTGCCCGGTCGGGGCCGACGGCGTCTACGAGCCGGCGGCCGGCGACTACGCCGGCCGGTTCGTCAAGGACGCCGACCCCGACATCACCGACGACCTCGCGGCGAAGGGGCTGCTGCTGCACGGCGGCCGCCACCACCACGACTACGGCCACTGCTGGCGGTGCGACACGCCCGTCGTCCAGATGGTGACCGACCAGTGGTACATCACGGTCACCGACATCAAGGAGAACCTGCTGTCGCTCATCGAGGACAGCGAGTGGTACCCCGCCGAGGCCCGGGACAACCGGTTCAAGGACTTCGTCGAGGAGTCGCCCGACTGGAACGTCTCCCGGCAGCGCTACTGGGGCATCCCGATCCCCATCTGGACGCCGGAGGAGTGGTCGGGCGACGTCGACGACGCCATCGTCGTCTCCTCCCGGGAGGAGCTGGCCGAGCGGGCCGACCAGCCGGTCGACCCCGGGACGGTCGACCTCCACAAGGACACCGTCGACGAGCTGACGATCACCGAGGACGGCACCACCTACACCCGGGTGCCGGACGTCTTCGACGTCTGGCTGGACTCGTCGATGGCGTCGTGGGGGACGCTGAACTACCCCGAGGAGACCGACGACTTCGAACGGCTGTGGCCCGCCGACCTCATCATCGAGGCCCACGACCAGACCCGCGGGTGGTTCTGGTCGCAGCTCGGGATGGGCGGGGCGACCCTCGACGAGATCCCCTACCGGCAGGTGGTGATGCACGGCTTCGCCAACATGCCCGACGGCCGCAGCATGTCGAAGTCCAAGGACATCTTCGTCGACCCCCACGAGGTGATCGACGAGCACGGCGTCGACCCGATGCGGCTGTTCCTGCTGTCGGTGACGCCGCAGGGCGACGACATGCGGTTCTCCTGGGACGAGACCGCCGAGATGGAACGGCGGCTCAACATCCTCTGGAACGTCTTCCGGTTCCCGCTGCCGTACATGCGGATCGACGGCTTCGAGCCGGACGCCGACGGGACGGCGGCGCTTGCCGACGCCGACCTCGAGACGGTCGACGAGTGGGTGCTGTCGCGGCTCCAGACCACCGTCGAGACGATGACCGACCACTGGGAGGCGTTCCGCCAGGACAAGGCCCTCGACGCGCTGCTGTCGTTCGTCGTCGAGGACGTCTCCCGGTTCTACATCCAGGTCGTCCGCGAGCGGATGTGGGAGGAAGAGGAGTCGCCGAGCAAGCAGGCCGCCTACGCGACGCTGTACCGCGTCCTCGTGGAGACGACGAAGCTGCTGGCGCCCTACGCGCCGTACGTCGCCGACGACATCTACGGGACGCTGACCGGCGACGACGGCTACGACACCGTCCACATGTGCGACTGGCCGGAGCCGACGGCGGCGCTCCGTGACCCGCAGTTGGAGGCCGACGTCGACGTCGTCGCGGCCGTCGAGGAGGCCGGCTCGAACGCCCGCCAGCGGGCCGAACGGAAGCTCCGCTGGCCCGTCCGGCGGGTCGTCGTCGACGCCGACGACGAGGAGGCTGCCGCGGCCGTCGACCGCCACCGGCCGCTGCTCCGGGACCGGCTCAACGCCCGCGAGATCGAGCTGGTCGACCCCGGCGCCGACTGGGCGGAGCTGCGGTACAGCGTCCGGGCCGACATGTCGGTGCTCGGGCCCGCCTTCGGCGACGCGGCCGGCGAGGTGATGGACGCCATCAACGCCGTCACGCTCGAGGAGCCGAGCCTGGCGGCGCTGTCGACGGCCGTCGCCGACGAGCTCGGCCGCGAGGTGGAGCTGACCGACGAGATGGTGTCGTTCAACGCCGAGACGCCCGAGGGCGTCGAGGGCACCGCCTTCGACGTCGACGGCGACGAGCGCGGCGTCGTCTACGTCGACACGACGCTGACGGCGGACATCGAGTCGGAGGGGTACGCCCGCGAGGTCGTCCGCCGGGTCCAGGAAATGCGCAAGGAGCTGGACCTCGACATCGAGGCGGAGATCCGCGTCGACCTCGACGTCGAGGACGACCGCGTCGCGGGGCTGGTCCGCGACCACGAGGGGCTCATCGCCGAGGAGGTGCGGGCCGCCGGCTTCGGCGACGTCGCCGACGGCCACGACCGCACCTGGGACGTCGAGGGCATCGACGTGCAGATCGCCATCGAGCCCGTGGGCGACTGATGCGGCGCCGGCGGCCGGTCGCGGCTGTCGCGCTGCTGGTCCTGCTTGCGGCCGGCGCGGCCCTGCTGGCGGCGCCGGCGGCCGCACAAGAGGTCGACGTCGACCACACGGTCGGCGTCGCCGACGAGCCCGGTCGGGTCGACGTGACGACGGTGGTCGACGCGCCGAGCGACGCCGCCGGCCTCACGGTGGTCCTGCCGCGGCGGACGGACGTCTACGAGACGGAGGGGTTCGCCCGGGTCGACGAACGGAAATACGAGTGGACACGCTCGACCGACCGGCCGAGGCTGTCGTACACGATGGCCGGCAACGTCACCGTCGACCGGGGCGCCGGCGAGCGGTACACCTTCGTCGTCACCGACGAGTGGGCAATCGTCCGGTCGCCGCGGGTCGCGGCCTTCGACCGGGCCGGGCGGCTCCAGACGGACCAGCACCGCACGGTCGTCGGCGAGGGCGTCGCCGGGCCGAACATCACGTATCTCGGCCCGGCCGAGGTGCGGACCCGCGACGTCGAGGGGGTCGACCAGCGGCTCCGGCTGGTCGTGCCTGCGGCGGCCGAGATGCGGGCCGACCCGGAGCGGGCCCTGGCGTCGATGGCCGACGCCGCCCGGCGGCTCCCGTTCGGCGACCCCGACGGGGAGGTGTTCGTCGTCGCCGCGCCGACGACCGTCGAGTGGGCCGCCACCGGCCTCCAGCGCGGCGGCGCCGACATGTGGGTCCGCGACAGCCAGCGCGTCGACAGCCCGCGCAACGCCTGGGTCCACGAGTACGTCCACACGCGGCAGGCGTACGAGCCGACCGAGGCGACGCGGTGGACGATCGAGGGGATGGCCGACTACTACGCGGCGCTGTACACCTACGAGGCCGGCCGGATCGACCACGAGACGTTCCGGCGGAAGCTGGAGCGGGGCGACCGCCAGACCCACGCGGACGTCCGCCTGGCGGCGCCGGACACCTGGGACGACGAGGCCAACTACGAGAAGGGGGCGCTGGTCTACGGAGCGCTGGACCGGCGGCTCCGGGCGACGTCGGACGCCTCCATGGGGCGGATCGTCGCCGAGTTCGGCGGCGACGAGATGCGGCAGGCCGACCTGCTGGAGGCGGTCGAGGCCGCCGGCGGCGCCGACCTCCGTGCGGACGCCGAGCGGTACACCGAGACGACGGCGACGCCGCCGGCCTGGGACCGCGAGGCCCACGCCGAGGCCTTCGGCGGCCCGGTGTTCGTCCGGTCCGTCGAGGGGTACGCCGTCGACGGCCCCTACCGGTCGGGGCCGCTCGCGGCGCCGCGGCTCGTGGCCGGCGAACGGCTCGAGACGACCGTGACCGTCCGCAACGAGGGCCCCGACCCCGGCGAATACGCCGTCGAGTTCGCCGTCGACGGCGACCGCGTCGAGACCCGCCGCGGCCGGCTCGCCCCCGGCGAGTCGGCGACGCTGTCGTTCACCCGCGGCTTCGACGCGCCGGGCGAGTACGAACTCCGGGCCGGCGGGACGACGGCGACGGTGGTCGTCGAGCCGCCGGCGGACCCCCGGGTGACGGCGGTGTCGGCCGCCCCCGGGACGGCCGCTCCCGGCGAGCGCGTGGAACTGCGGGCGACCGTCGTCTCGACGGCCGACCGTCCGGCCGCCGGCCCCGTCGAGTTCACCGTCGACGGCGAGACGGTCGCCGGCACGCGGGTGACCGTCGCCGGGGAGACGACCGTCACGGCGACGACGACATTCGAAGCGCCCGGCGGCTACACCGTCCGGGCCGGCGACGGGACGGCGTCGGTGCGGGTGACGGTGCGGGAAGAGGCCTCGACGTCGCCGACCGCGGCCGGTGGCGCCGGCAACGGAGACGCCGACAGCGGCGGCGACGGCGCGGTGACGACGGGGACGGACGCGACCGGCGCCGCTCCCGGCCCCGTCGCCGTCCTCGTGGCGCTGACCGCGACGCTGCTGTGGAGGCGACGATGACCCGCCCCCGGGTGCGTCCGGCCTCGGCCACCACGAGCCGTCGACCGGCGACGCAGACGACGCGGACGGCGAGACGGAGGCGTACGTGACGTTCGACGCCGAGACCGCCGGCGAGCGGTGACCCGCAGCCGCCGTCGGTCAGAGGACGTCGGCGACGGCGGGGGCGGCGCTGACCGCCGAGACGGGTCGCTCGACGGTGTCGGTGCCGTAGACGCCGTCGGCGCCGGCGGCGGCGAGTCTCGTCCGGGCGCCGTCGGTCAGCATCGGGTGGACGCAGGCGACGAACACGCGCGCCGGCCGCGACAGCTGGTCGATGGCCGTGCTCATCGTCGCTCCCGTGGCGACGATGTCGTCGACGAGCACCACGTCCCGGCCGGCGGTCCGGGCGCTGCTGGGCCGGATCTCGACGTCGGTGTCGGAGACGCGGCGCTTCTGGAAGTGGTCGGTCTCGCCGCCGCCGTGGGCGTCCCGGACGGCCGCCGCCAGCTCGACGGCGCCGGCGTCGGGGGCGAGAAACAGCGGGTCGTCCAGCGCCGGCAGCGGCGCCGCCAGCCGGGGAGCGGCGTCGACGGCCTCGCAGGGCACCTCGAAGAAGTCACACACCGCCCGCTCGTGGGGGTTGACGACGACGACGCGGTCGGTGCCGGTCGACACCGCCCGGGCGACGGCCCGCGCCGAGACGGGCTGTCCGGGCTCGAAGGCCTCGTCCTGGCGGGCGTACCCCATGTACGGCAGGACGGTGACGACCTCCTCGGCCCGCCGGCGGGCGGCGTCCTGCAGCTGGAGCAGTTCGACGTGGGCGCGGTCGGAGACGGTCGCGGCGACGACGACGGCGCGGTCGTCGGTCTCGGGCACGCGGACGAGCCGCTCGCCGTCGGCGAAGCGGTCGTACTCGACGGCGGCCAGCGGCTCGTCCAGTTCCGCAGCGAGCGCCGCCGCGACCTCCTGGGAGGCGGAACCGGGCACGATCATGCGCGGAGTTGCGGCGCCCGTCGGTAAACACGTTGTCGTTCGCGCCGGCGGTCACCGCTCCCGGACGACGACGAACTCCGCGAGGTCCCGGAGGTAGCCGACGGCCTCCGAGTCGGCGACCTCGGCGGTCTCCAGGGCCGACAGCGCCGCCTCCGACTCCCGGCGGGCCCGCTCGTTGGCCTCCTCGGGGGTCATCTCGGTGATGCGGACGAGCGACGGCCGCTCCATCTCGGCGTCCTGGCCGGTTGGCTTGCCGAGTTCGGCGGCGTCGGCGGTCGCGTCGAGGACGTCGTCGCGGATCTGGAAGGCGATGCCGACCCGCTCGGCGTAGCGGCCGAACGCCTCGACGGTGTAGGCGTCGGCGTCGGCGGCGATGGCGCCCAGCTCCGCCGCCGCGCGGAACAGCGCCCCCGTCTTCCGGCGCGCCAGCTCCATGTACTCCGCCTCGGTCGTCGGGCGGGCGACGAGCTCGGTCGCCTCGCCCTCGCCGAGCTCGACCATCGCCTCGCTGACGACCCGCATGGCGCGCTCGTCGGCCGAAAACAGCGCGAACGCCTCCCCGAGCAGCCCGTCGCTGGTGACGATGGCCGACCCGTGGCCGAACGCCGACCACGCGCTGTCGACGCCGCGCCGCAGCGCCGACTCGTCGATGATGTCGTCGACGACCAGCGAGGCGTTGTGGACGAGTTCGACCCCGACCGCGAAGTCGACGGCGTCGTCGGCCGCCGGCGTGCGGTCGTCGTCGTCGACCAGCTCGCCGCCGGCGGCCTCGAAGGCCAGCAGCGTCACCATCGGCCGGACCCGCTTGCCGCCCGACAGGGAGACGTGCTCCAGCCGCTCGGTCATTTCCTCCGGCTCCGCGGCCTCGAGGACGGGCTCGAGCCGCTCTTCGATGAGCGCCCGACGCCGCTCGAGGTATTCCATGAAATCGGTAGGACTGGTCTCCGGAAGTACGTGACGGATGCGACCGGCGCGCCGCCGCGGTCGGCGTACCCCCGCCGGCAGGCCGTCGCGTCTCCCGGTCGCCGGTAATAGTGGTCTCGTCAACCATGCACCAGGCCGGCACGTCGGGCGTTCCTATCGCGAGTCCGTGGGCGTAGGCAGCGAGGGGACCGTACGGGACTCCGGGGACCGACCGCGGCGGCCCGGACGCGACTCCGTCTCCCGCTCCCGACGTCGCCGCCGACACATCCGTTCATGCTCTCGACACACGAAACAGCCCCCGACCTCACGCTGCCGGGTATCGACCCGGCCGAGGAATCGATTCGCCAGTTCTCGCTGACCGACGCGCTGACCGACGGGCCCGTCGTCCTGGTGTTCTCCCCGTTCGACTTCAGCCCCGTCTGCGTCGACCAGCTCTGTACCTTCCGGGACATGGAGTGGCTAACGTTCACCGACGGGGTGGACGTCTGGGGGGTCTCTCCCGACAGCGCACACAGCCACCGGCGGTTCCTCGAGGAGTACGAACTGAACTTCCCGCTGCTCAGCGACCGTCTCGGGTCGGTCGCCGACCGGTACGGCGTGCTCATGGACGAGTTCGAACACCACCCGAACGTCCCGAAGCGGTCCATCGTCGCCGTCGACGGCGACCGGGCGGTGCGGCACACCTGGGACGCCGACACGCAGTACCGCTCGCCCGACCTCGAGGAGGTCGAGGCCGCGATCGACTGGTACCGCCGGGACGACGCCCCCGGGTGACGGAATCGGACGGGCGCGGTGGCCCCCGGGGCGGCCGCCTCGGCCGCTATACGTCGGGCGCCTCGCCGCCGAACTCCTCGATGAGTTCCGGCACGACGTCGAAGAGGTCGTCGACGATGCCGTAGTCGGCGATGTCGTAGATGGGCGCGCTGGGATCGGTGTTGATGGCGATGATGGTGTCGGCGCCCTTCATCCCGGCGACGTGCTGGACGGCCCCGGAGATGCCGATGGCGATGTAGACGTCGGGCGTGACGACCTTCCCCGACTGGCCGACCTGGCGGTTCTTCGGCAGCCAGCCGTTGTCGACGATGGGGCGGGAGGAGGACAGCGTCGCCCCGAGGGTGTCGGCGAGTTCCTCAATGAGCGGGATGTTGTCCTCCTCCTCGATGCCGCGGCCGACGGAGACGAGCACGTCGGCCTCGGTGATGTCGACGTCGCCGCCGCCGACCTCCTCGAAGCCGTTGACCGTCGTCCCGAGGTCGCCGCCGACGTCGGCGTCGAACGGCTCGACGGCGGCGTCGCCGGCCGCCTCGGCCTTCGGCCACTCGGCGGGCCGGACCGTGACGGCGTACTGGTCGGCGTCGACGTCGTAGGTGGTCTCGACCTTGCCGCCGTACTGCTCGCGGGTGACCTCGATGCCGTCGCCGGCCTCGAAGTCGATGACGTCGGTGATCAGCGGGACGCCGAGCCGCTCGGCGACCGCGGGGACGTAGTCGAGGCCGTTGACGGAGTTCGGCGCAACCAGCGCCGTCGGCTCCAGCTCGGCGTGGAGCTGCTCGACGGCGTCGGCGTACACCTCGTGGTTGAACTCCTCGCCCTCGTCGACGGTGTAGATGGTGTCGACGCCCTCGCGGTCGAGCCGGTCGGCGAAGGCGTCGACGTCGCCGCCGACGACGACGACGTCGAGGTCGCCGCCGGTCGCGTCGGCCAGCCGGCGGCCGGCGGTGATCAGCTCCAGGGAGACGTCCCGGAGCTCGCCGCGGCGGTGCTCGGCGACGGCCAGGACGCTCATGCGTCGACCACCCCCTTGTCGCGGAGGAAGTCGGCGAGCTCCTCGGCGGTGTCCTCGGAGCTGCCCTCCCAGACGGTGGCGTCGCCCTCCGACTCGGGCTCGTACATGTCGGTCCGCTCGACGGGCGAGTCGACGACCGACTCGTCGAGGCCGACGTCCTCGAGGTCGTACACCTCCAGCGGCTTGCGCTGGGCCTGCCGGATGCCCCGCAGGCTGGCGTACCGCGGCTCGTTGATGCCGGTCTGGATCGTGAGGACGGCCGGCAGCTCGACGTCGGTCAGCTCCTCGACGCCGCCCTCCAGCTCCCGGCGGACGCTGGCGACGCCGGCGTCGGCGTCCAGCTCCAGGGAGTTGACGACGGCGGCCCACTCGACGCCCAGCCGCTCGGCGAGGGCGACGCCGGTGGCGCCGTTGGCGTCGTCGGCGGCCTGGACGCCCGACAGCACGAGGTCCGGCTCCTCCTCCTCGGCGACGGCCGCCAGCAGCTCGGCCTTCGCGTCGAGGTCGAGGAACTGGGCCTCCTCGAGGGCGTCGTCCCAGACGCGGACGGCCCGGTCGGCGCCCTTCGCCAGCGCCATCCGGACGGTCTCCTCGGCCCGCTCCGGCCCGACCGTGACCGTGACGACCTCGACGTCGTCGTGTCCGTCGGCCTCCGACAGCTGTACGGCCTCCTCGACGGCGTAGTCGTCCCACTCGTTGAGGTCGTACTCCAGGGAACTCTCGTCGATGTCGAGTCCCGAGATGCTGAACTCGTCGTCGACCTCGGCCACCTCCTTGACTGTGACGAGTATCTTCATGATGATTGTTCGTCGAACCATCGGGGTCGTTCGTGGTTAAACGTTTCCGAACGCGACGGGGCTTGCCCGGAGGGAACCCATACTGCCGGCTGTAGCTATCTCAAACGGGGATACTCGGAGCCGGAAGTCACAGAACCGTTGCCGTCGAGTATCTCGAACGAGTCTTCACGTAATTACAGCCGACAGTATCAGGAGTCCTCGCCAGGGTCGATGTCGGTGACGCCCTCCTCCGGGAGGCTGATGAGGTTCTCCCGGCCGATGCGGAGCTTGTCGACCCTGTCGTCGTCCTCCATCGACGACAGCAGCTGCGAGACCTTGGCGTTCGACCAGCCGGTCTCCTTGACGATTTTGGCCTGTTTCATCCGGCCGCCGTTCTCCTCGAGGAGATGTTCGACGCGCTCCTCGTCGGAGAGCAGCTCGAGGTCCGGGCCGCCGTCGTCCGTCTCGCCGTCGCCGTCGTCCGGCTCGTCTTCCTCCTCACCTTCCCCGTCGTCAACGCCGGTCCCCTGGCGGCGGCGCCACAGGAGGTAGACGCCGAGCAGGAGCGCGGTCCCGCTCAGCACCAGCGCGCCGACGAGCAGCGCCGTCGACGGCGACTCGAGCGGCCCGCCCGACGCCGGCTCGTAGACGATCTCGAAGTAGCCCGGCTCGAAGCTCGCCGGCCCCTCCCACCGGAGGTCGCCGTCCTCGGCGCCGATCGGCGACGTCGTCGGGGCGGTGTAGCCCGGTGGCGACCGGATGACGAGCGTCTGGTTGGGTCCGAGCCCCGGGAGCCACGTCCCGTCGGTCGTGTTGAACGCGTCGCCGACGTACATCGTCCCGTTCTCGTCGACCCGGGCGAACGACTCCCAGACGAACGACACGCGCAGTTCGCCGTACCGGTCGGTCCCGTTTCCGGTCGACCGCTCGATCAGCTCCGCCGACCGGGTCGGCTCGCCGACCGACATCTCCCGGCCGGTCGCCTCCGCGGCCGACTCGGCGGCCCGCTCGAAGACGTCGACCCCGAGCCGGAAGTCCTGTTCGCCTCCCTCGAACGCCTCGGCGAACGACCTGAAGCTGTCGACGTCCCCCTCGTCCTCGAGCGGGACGGTGGCGACGACCGTCCACCGGGCGTCGCCGTCGTCCTGTAGCTGCACCTCCAGTCGCGTCTCCTCGGCGGGCGGTTGAGCGCCCGCCGGCACGACGCCCGCGAGGAGGGCACCAACGAGGAGGGCACAGAGGAGGGGGACCCGAAACCGCATACCTGTGGCATGCACGCCGGTGCGGCAAAACGCTTTCCATCGCCCGATGAAACGTCTGCAGGCGCTATACGCGCTCTGGACGCATCTGCAGCCGTTTCTCACCGAGCCGACGGGACGGCCGGATTTTTATCCACCCGGGTCGAGACGGCCGGTATGGACGGGTCCCGGACGGTCGCGGTCGCCCTCCTCGTCTGTCTCGGCGCCGTCGGCGGCGTCGCGCTGGCGACGGCACAGCAGCCCTCGCCGATGTCGGTCCAGCCGGTCGACAACACGGCCAACTACCTCGCCCCCAACGCCAGCGACGTCGAACGCAGCGGCCAGGAGACGACGACGCTCGACGTCGCCGCCAGCGTCGGCGCCAACGCCGCCGGGGTCCGGTCGACGTTCTCGACGGTGTCGTTCCGGCGCAAGTACGACGACGCCCGGACCGACGCCGAACGGCGGGCGGTCGTCCGCAACGAGACCGAGCAGCTCGCCGACCGGGTCGACGCGCTCGAGCGGCGCGAGCGGCGGGCCATCGAGGGGTACGCCCGCGGCGAGACGAGCCAAGAGGACCTGTTCCGCACGCTCGCGGCCATCGACGCCGAGGCCGCGGCCCGGAGTTCGACGGCCACGGAACTCCGGGACCGGGCGGTCGACCTCGAGATGGACGCCGAAGCCGAGCGGCTGTCGGCGCTGCGGATCCGTCTCGTCCCGCTGCAGGGGCCCGTCAGAGAGGAGATCGTGGAGGGGCTCGACGGCGAGCGGACCCGGGTTCACGCCGAAACCGCCGGCGGTGGGCTGGTCCTCGCGACGGTGCGGGAAAACGAGAACGGCAACCTCGTCTACGTCCGCGAGGCGTACGACCCGGGAATCAGGACCGTCGGCCCCGACGACCGGTACGAGGGCGACGTCGGCGCGGTGTTCAACCGCCTGGGGGAGATTTACCCCTGGGTGAACGCGGGCGACGTCGGCGTCGCCGACGCGAACTTCATCAGCGCGGGCGACGACCGGCTGTACAGCATCACCTACGAGCACGACCACGGTCGGCTGACGCCGTACCTCGACGGGGGCTCCAACCGGGTGGTCAGGGAGACCCAGCGCCTGCGGGTCGCCACGCTGCCGACCGAGAGCCGCAAC
>JAHENN010000120.1 GCA_018609665.1 Haloarculaceae archaeon
GGCGGTTCAAGCGGTTCACCTGCGACGCCTGCGACGCCTACCTGGTGCCGGGCCGGAACGCCCGCGTCCGGACCCGGTCGGGCCACGTCGTCGTCGCCTGCGACTGCGGAGAACTGGCGCGGCACCCGTACTGACGCGGTGTGGCACCCTTTTCAATCCCCGCCCCCAACTCCGCGCATGACCGACCGAACGCTGCGCGAGCGGGCCCACGACGTCGACGTGACGGTGTGGGTCGGGAAGGCGGGCATCGACGCCGTCGTCGGGGAGCTGTCCGACCAGCTCGACGACCGCGAACTGGTGAAGGCGAAGTTCCTCCGGGCGGCCCGCGGCGGGGCGACGGCCGAGGAGCTGGCCGCCGACCTCGCCGACCGGGTCGGCGCCGAGGTCGTCGAGACGCGCGGCCACACCGCGGTCTTCACCCGATGATCCCGCTCCAGGCCGACCTCAACTTCCTCGCGCGGTTCCTCGCCGAGCAGTTCGGGCTGTCGGCCGCATACGCCGGGCCGGTCGGCAACGCGGTCCTCGGCGTCGTGACGCTCGTCGCGGTCTACGTCGCCGGCCGGGCGCTGTTGCTGCCGGTCGCCGACCGGGCGATGGACCGCCGCGGGCTGGACGCCCACGCCAGGCGCCCGCTGAAGAAGCTGTCGGCCTTTCTGGTCGGCTTTCTGGCGCTGGCGGCCGGCTTCGCCGCCGCCGGCCAGGGCAGCATCCTCACCTCGCTGGCGACGGTCGCCGCCGCCGCCACGCTGGCCATCGGCTTCGCCCTGCAGGACGTCCTGAAGAACTTCGTCGCCGGCGTGTTCATCTTCGCCGAGCGGCCGTTCCGCATCGGCGACTGGATCGAGTGGGACGACAACGCGGGCGTCGTCGAGGACATCAGCCTCCGGGTCACCCGCGTGCGCTCGTTCGACAACGAACTGCTGACGGTGCCGAACTCCCAGCTCACGGACAACGTCCTGACGAACCCCGTCGACGCCGACAAGCTCCGCGTGAAGTTCGTCTTCGGCATCGGCTACGACGACGACATCGAGACGGCGACCGATATCATCCTCGAGGAGGCGACGGCCCACGACGAGATCATGGACGACCCGGCTCCCTCCGTCCGGCTGACGGAACTCGGCGACTCCTCGGTCGGCCTGCAGTCCCGCATCTGGATCGCCGAGCCCTCGCGGTCCGACTTCGTGAAGGTCCGCGGCGAGTACGCCACCGCGGTCAAGCAGCGCTTCGACGAGGAAGGCATCGACATCCCCTATCCGCACCGGACGCTCACCGGCGGCCTCGAGTTCGCCGACGGACCGGTCGCAACGGCCGACGCTGGCGAGACGGCAGCCGCCGAGGACTGACCGCGGCCGCACCGAGGTCGAACGCCCCGGACAGAACGGGCGCCCGGACCGACGTGGCCGCCCCGTCGCCCGAGACGAAAGGTACATACGGGGGACCGGTCAATCATTGGATGGACTAGGCCGGGCGGTTAGGCCCCGCTCGTCACCCGCGCTATGGTCTTCAGCGGGGGCCGAATCCGGGGTGCGTCTGGCCCGACCAGTGCGGGCCCCGCAAGCCAACGTCGAAGCCTCGTCCTGCGAGGGCAGCGGTCCCCGATCCGGCGTCTGCAGGGACGCCCGGCCGGGGTTGACCGCGGGTAATCCGCCAGGCACGGAAGTGAGCAGCGGGCCCGCGGACAGCTGTCGCCCGCAGGGTCGCGGGGTGGAGGAGGCACGCGGGACTCCCCGTGCTGGAACGGCGAGGCAACCGCCGGCGTCCGTCCATTCATCCCGAACTTTTTGCACGGCGAGCCGGCGGCTTCTGCGAGCGGGCCGACGGCCCGCTCGCACGGCCCGAGGGAGCTTCGGTCCCTCGCTGCCCGGCAAAAACTTCGATGGAAAAATAGCTCCCTCCTCCAGCCGCCTCGCGCCTCCGGCGCGCGGCGTTAGTCGTCGGTCGCTACCGGACGCTCGCTCCGCTCGCGTCCGGAGGGAAACTCGTCGTACCGTCCGGTCTCTCCGGTGACGCCAGGTGGACCGTCGACCTGTCTTGCATCTTCCCACGTGCGACCGTGTGACCGGACTGTTTAGGCGCAAACGTACGCCGAGTGCAGCCAGACCGCGGAAATCACGCAACTGCTCACCTGCGAGCATACGCCGAGCACAGCGAGACTGTAGAGATTGCTCAACTACTCACCTGCAAGCGTACGCCGAGCGCAGCGAGGCGTTTCGCCGCGCGAGCGGCGAGCCGCGACCGTAGGGAGCGCCTCGCCCGCGAGCGCGGGACCAAGGCCCGACTGCAAGGAGGCCCGCAGTGTCTTTTTCGTCGAAGTTTTTGCCGGGCCGGCGAAGCCGGCCCGTGCAAAAAGTTCGGTTCAGAACACCCGGAGCGCCCGGCCGTACCAGACGCCGGCGGCCGGCAGCAGCGCCGCGGCGACGGCCAGCAGCCAGCGGTGGTACTCGATGATGACCCCGGTCGTCAGCGGCCCGACGATCGGCTCGGCCGTCGTCAACTGGAGCGGCACCTCGCCGGGGACGGTGACGGCCCACAGCGCGAGCACGGCGGTGACCGCCAGGCCAAGGCCGAGGCCGACGCCGGCGGCCGTCTCGGGGGCGGTGCGCTCCTCTCGGCCGGCGGCGAAGACGACGACGGCCACCAGCGCGAGCAGTCCGCCGACCCACGGCGACGGGGTGCCGGCGCCGTAGTAGCTGCCGGCGTCGCCGTCGACGACCGCGTACGGCACGAGCAGCAGCCCCACGACCACGAGCGAGGCGACGATGCCGAGCGTCGGGGCGAGTCGGCGACTCTCCATGCCCGACGGTCGGGTCCGGGACGTCTTAACGGGGCCGGATTCGGCCGACCGTCCGCCGCGTCGGAACGCCAGAAGCCTTGGTCCCGACGCCGACCGGAGTCCGGCTTCGGCCGGCGACGACCGCTGGTCGTCGTGGGCCAGCCGGAACCGTTGCCCCCGGTCAGCCGTCGTCCGCGGTGTCCCCGGCGGCGACGGGGTCGGCCGTCCCGGAGCAGTTCAGCGCGACGACGCGCATCCCGACCGCCATGCTGAGGAGGACGGCACCGAGGACGAACAGCCCGACCGCGGCCGGATACCGGACCGAGTCGAATCGGAGCAGCACGAGGGTGACGGTCCCGACGACGGCGAGACTCGCGGACCCGCCGGAGACGCCACCCCAGACGGCCGCCGTCGACGTGTCGAGGTCGTCGACGTCGCCCGGCGGGCCGTCGAACTGGTCGTACACCGGGACGTAGACGACGACGCTCGCCGCCCAGACGACCGCGGTGAGTCCGGCGGCGAACCACGCCTGACCGACACCCAGCACCGGGCGGGCGACGATGTACGTCGTCGCGCCGAGTGCGACCCCGGTGACCGTCCCGACGAGGTATCGCTTGGAGGGCTCCATGGCCGTCGGTATCGTCCGTAGCCGACGAGAAACTGGCTGTCGCGCGGGTTTCGTCCGAACGCCGCCC
>JAHENN010000121.1 GCA_018609665.1 Haloarculaceae archaeon
CACCTCGTCCTCCGTCATCTCCATGGAGTTGTGGTACGTGCAGTCGGGCTCGACGAGCACGTAGACGGTCCCCTCGTCGTGGTAGTCGGGCCGGCCGGCGCGGCGACCAAGCGGCTGAACGACCGCATGGTCGGCGAGGTGCCGACGAAACACGCCGTCGGGAAGCTCCTGGAGTACGGCTTCATCGACGGCCTGGAGCCGACGCCGCTGGGCCGGGCCGTCACCGAGCACTTCCTGGAGCCCGACGAGGCCTTCGCGATGCTGGACGCCGTCCGGAAGGGCGTCGACCCCTACGAACTGGTCGCAGAGATTGAACTCCGCGAGGAACACTGACGTCCCGGTCAGGACGACTGGGGACGGTCGTCCGCCCGGACGCGCCACGTCGTCGCGTTCGTGTACGACCACTTCTCGACCTCGGGACCGCCGTCGGCGTCCTGGAGTCGGGCGAGCAGGACGCCGACCTGGGAGGGGGTCAGCCCGACGTCGTCGGCGATGAACTTGCTCTTGACGTAGGCCTCCCCGCCGGCCGCCTGCCGGCGGAGGTACGCCGCGAGACGCTCCCGGTCGGCCTCGGTAATGGAACGGCTCCGGCTCATCGGTCCCTCCCGTCGTACCGGTGGCCGACGACGATGGCCACGAGGTTGACCGCCACGAGCAGGGCGACGGTCGTTCCGGCGAGCGATTCGCGGGCGTAGAGCAGGAACGCGCCGAGGTGGACGAACGGGAAGGCCGCCGCCGTCCAGAACGCCATCCCCTCCAGCAGCGCCACGAACCGCCCGAGCAGCCGGACGGCCGGCCCGGACGGTCGTGAAGCTACAGCGTGTTTCATGTTCGACGCCATGCACCGGCGTATCAAATGCGTGGCTGAAGGTAAAACGGCTCTTTGAGTTACCAAGCGAGCGGCGCGACGGCCCCGACGAAGGCGACGTCGAAGGTCGCGAGCAGGACGACCAGCACCGCTCCCGGCAGGCCGCCGACCGCACAGACCAGCACCGCGACCGCCGAGATCTCGACCCCGAGGCCGGCGGCGTTGGCGACGACGAGGACGATCACCCCGACGACGGCGTTGACGACCAGCGGCTTGACCGCGCTGATGATGCGGTAGGCGCCGAACAGCAGCGCCAGCGCCAGAATCAGAAGTCCGATCTCTGTCGTCGTGACCATGCGCGGCGATTCTCGGAGCCGTGGTAAATCCCTTGCGGCCGGAACGAAACGTTTTCACGCGGGCGGGCGGTACGGCGTGTCGTGGGGCCGTGGGGTAGTTTGGTATCCTTCGGGCCCTGGGAGCCTGTGACCTCGGTTCGAATCCGAGCGGCCCCACTCCCTCGAACCCCCCTGCCGGTTCCGTCCCAGGGAGGTCGGTCGTCTTCGTGAATGGCCGTCGGAAGCGCGTTCCACTCCTGCTCCGGGGGTGCTGTATTTTATATGCCACCGGGAGACCACGCCTGTCCATGGAATCACACAGGAAGGGTGACCTGACCGAAGCGACCGTCTTGACCGAACTCAAGCGTCGGGATATTTCTGTTTCCCTTCCGTTCGGGGACAACGAGCGGTACGACGTGGTCGTCGAGACGCCCGGTGGTTGGCTGTTCCGTGCACAGGTCAAGACCGGCTGGACGCGCGACGGTGCGGTCGTGTTCAAGGGGTGCAGCCAGCACACGAATTCGGAAGGGAACACCTACGAACGGTACACGGACGGAATCGACTGTTTTCTCGCCTACTCCCACGACGTGGAGCGTCTGTTCCTCGTGTGGGAGGAGGAAGCGGGGACGAGTATGGCGATCCGCGTCGAGGAGCCCGAACAGCGCCACAGGACGGCCAACTGGGCGGACGAATACGACTTCGATTCGCGCTGGCCACCGGACAACCGCCGAATCAGGTCGGTGAGTGGCGGTCGGAGCCCCGCCGTCGAACCGGTCGGCGAATGCCTCCAGGAACGTCGTATCCCGTTCGTGCAGGTCGAGAACGAACCGTACCACTTCCTTGCGTGTGACGACTCGAGCACCCGGCACACCTGCTCGGGGAGCGTCGTCGACGGTCGTATACGGTTTCCGACCGAGGGTTCGGAAGCGATCGACGCCTACTGTATCCGCTGTTCGGAGGTGGACGGAATCTACCTCGTCCGGGACGAAGAGTTCGACCGCTCGGTGTCGTTGCGTGTCGACCCGCCGGACCAGGCCGACGCCTTCATCAACTGGGCCGCCGACTACCGCTTCGACGAGCGGTGGCCGCCGTAGCACCGGTCATATGTTTGGACGCCTTTGTCAGAACCTTTTGTACGGCGGAAAATAACCGGACGCCTGAGTCACACATATGTCGGAGGATCCCTTCGAGACGGCACCCATCTCGCGGCGCCGGTTCGTCCAGTTGTCGGCGGCGACCGGCGGCGCGCTCGCGCTGCCGGGCGCGGCCAGCGCCGCCGTCTCGTCGCCGGCGTTCGACGCGAAGTACCGGTACGTCCTGAACCACACCCCCGAGGGGTACGAGGTGCCGACAGCCGTCGAGTTCGGCGACGCGGCGTCGCTCGAGGCGATGGCGTCCGTCGCGGACGACGTACGGACGACGACGGAGCCGGCGCCGGCCGCCTACGCGCAACTGACGACGGCGGAGGCGGAGCGGGTCGCGGAGCTGCCGACGGCCCGGACGCTGCACTTCTCGCCGGGCGCCAACCCGTTCTGGCGGCTCGGTTACTACCCGCTGGGCGTCTTCCCGAGGCCGGAGCGGAGCGTCGACTACATCGACTTCGAGGAGGTCGTCGCCGGGTTCGACCACCTCGCGGAGACGTTCGACGACCGGATGCGGGTCTTCTCGGCCGGCGAGAGCGCCGGCAAGTACAACTACATCACCGACCGCCGGGACCCCCGGGACGTGCTCGTGGTCGAGATCGCCGAGGACGTCGACGACCGCGAGGCCTTCGCCGAAAAGAAGCAGGTGCTCACCAACTGCACCATCCACGGCAACGAGCGGGCCGGCGGCGAGGCGGCCCCCCGGTTCATCGAGGGGGTGCTGCGCGGCGAGTACCCGGAGGTGGGGGCGCTGCTGGACGAACTGGCGCTGGTCTTTACCTTCACCAACCCCGACGGGTGGGCGGCCCGCCGGCCGCAGTACGAGAGCCTTGGCGTGCCGGGCGCGCCGCTGCACGAGCGGGGGAACCTCGGCGGCGACACCAACCGCCAGTTCCCGAATCCCGGGTGGATATCGCCCGACCACACCGTCGCCGAGCCGCTGGGGCGGACGCTCGACGGCGAGACCGAGCCGCCGGACTACGTCGCCGAGACGACGCCGGACATGCTCGGCTTCGTCGAGCACTGCCGGACCTACGAGAACCTCGTCTGTGCGATCGACCTCCACGGGATGCTGTCGTCGAAGGACTTCGTGCTCGCGCTCGACGGCGCCTCCCAGTCGTCCAGCGACGACCTGGAGAACAGCTTCGAGCTCATCGACACCATCGGCGACCGCATCACCGCCAACGTCCAGGAGTGGGAAACAGCCGGCGAGGCGCTGTCGCCGGTGACCGAGACGTTCAACCTGGGGGTTGTCCCCGAGGAGGCGTACAACTTCGGGACGCCCGTCGAGACCATCGGCTACTCCGGGACCGGCTTCGTCGACGAGTGGATGGCCTTCCCCGAGGAACTGGGCGGGCTGGGCGTTCCCAGCCTGACGATGGAGATGTCGTACTCGAACCTGGTCGGCGGGAACGTCTACGACCAGGCGCGGGTCGGCCTCCAGGTCGACGGCTACCAGGGGGCCATCCTCGGTGCCGTCGACTTCGCGACCCGCGACGTCACCGGCCGGGTCGACGCGAGCGGCGACGTCGCCTACGTGACGACCAACGCGCTCACGCGGCGGGCCGAGGACCTGGGACACGTCGACGGCGACGCCGTCGCGTACGACCCCTCCGGAGCGTCGACGACCGAGGAGACGACGGTCCCCGCCGGCGGGTCGGCCGCCGTCTCCCGGACGGTCGACGCCGGGGCGACGACGCTTTCGGTCAGCCCGCACGTCCACCGCAGCGTCGCGAGCGCGCGGCTGGTCGCCCCCGACGGGACGACGGTCCGTGAGTTCGAGGCGAGCGAGGGGCGGGCGCTCGGCGGCCGCTGCTGTGCGCTGCCGACCTGGCAGGTCGACGACCCCGCGGCCGGCGAGTGGACGGTCGAACTGGACAACGCCCTCGCGACGCCGGGCGACGCCGAGGTCGGGTTCACCACCACGGCGGCCGACGCGCCGGACCCGGCCGCCGAACTCGGCTACGAGCAGCGCGACTACGAGGTGACGCCGCTGCGGTACTTCGAGGACCTCGACGCGGACGCGAACGTCGCCGTCGACCCCGTCGAGTCCGGCGGGGTCGACGCGGTGGCCCTCGACGACTACGACCACCTGGCGCTCATCCACGACGACGTCGACGCTGTCGACGCCGTCGAGTCGTTCGTCCGCGACGGCGGCAACCTCGTGCTGACGGACACCGGGCTGAACCTCCTGCCGGAGCTGGTCGACGGCATCGGCGACGGCGACGTGACCGAACAGACGGCCTACGTGGGCGAACTGGACGAGGTGAACGACGACCACCCGCTCGTGACGGACCGCCGGCCCATCCAGGACCACCTGTGGTACATCGCGCCGGTCGGCTACTCGGAGAACGAGGCGCCGATCTACGGCGTCGACGCGGCGGCCTTCGACGGGGCCGGCGGGACCGTCGCCGGCACGACCGGCGGCGACGTCGTCGTCGGGACGCTCGCGGTCGGCGACGGCCAGATCCAGCTGATCGGGAGCCTGCTGCCGCCCGCCGAGCAGTCGAACCTCCACCCGTTCGGCATGGTGGACTACGCGGCGACGTACTTCGGCCACCTCGTGATGACGAACGCGCTGTTCGCCGAGCAGATCCGGGAGGTCGACGGCGAGGAGACGCGCCGGATCGGTCGCGGGGACGGCGGCAGCGGCGGCGACTGACGCGACCCCTCCGTTCGCAGCCGGCGGAGCCGGTCGCCGTCAGGCGCCCTCGACGGCGGTGACGCGGCCGTCCTCGACGGTCGCGGCCGCCCACGACCCGGGGAGGTGTGCGTCGCCGACGACCCGCTCGGGGACGAGCGGGGCCGGCACCGGCCGGTAGGCGTTGGCCCGCATCTCGCCGACGGAGGCGAACCGGCCCGCCGTCCGGCCGGTCTCGAGGTTCTCGACCCGGAACCGGCCGTCGTCGTCCCGGCGGTAGGCGTAGCCGAAGGCCGACTCGTCCGGGCAGGCGAGGGCGGCGACGGAGTCGAATGCCGTCACCGTCTCGCCGTCGGCCCGGAGGACGAACCGTCGGCCCTCGCCGGTGACGCCGTCTGCCGGCCGCTCCCGCCAGACCGGCGGCTCGGCGGCCCGACAGCAGGCGAGGCCGGCGTCGCCGGCACGGAGCCGGTCCGGGGTGTCGTAGAACGTCCGGCCGTCGTCGGCGGCGACGAGCCCCGGCGGGTCGGTCAGCACGTCGCGGATCGTCGCCGCGTCGACGGGGTGGGCCGCGAAGAGGGCCGTCCGGTCGTTCGCGACGGCATCGGCGACGGCCCCCAGGACCGCGGCCGGCCCGGTCCGGGCCGGGACGACACGGAGTTCGCCCGGGACGCCGACGGGGTCGGTCCCGTCGGCCGGAACCGCCACCGCGTGTCGGTCGGCCCGCTCGATCTCGTAGCCCCGCGTCCGGAGCGTCTCGCAGACGACCTCGAGGCGTCGCGTTTCCATCGACGTCACGTACGGTACCGCGCCACAAGAGCCCCGCGGTCGGCGAATCGAGACAGTTTCACTCCGGGTGCCAAGGTTCTTAGTCGGTGGCC
>JAHENN010000122.1 GCA_018609665.1 Haloarculaceae archaeon
CGGCGGCGTCGCCACCGCGACGTGGTCGACGCCGGCGACCGCCGCCGGGACGGCACCCATCAGCACGCTCGAGGGGTAGGCGGCGGTGCCGCCGGGGGCGTAGACGCCCACCCGCTCCAGCGGCCGGAACCGCCGGCCCAGCTCGCGGCCGTCGAACGACGCCCGCCAGTCGTCCGGCAGCTGCCGCTCGTGGAAGGTCCGGACGTTGTCGGCGGCGGTCTCGATGGCCGCCCGGACGTCGTCGTCGACCGCCTCGTAGGCGCGTTCGGCCTCGTCGGTGACGTCGAGGGCGCCGACGGTCACGTCGTCGAACTCCTCGGCGAACTCCCGGAGCGCGACGTCGCCCTCCGTCCGGACCCGGTCGACGATCTCCTCGACGTCCGCCCGGACGGCGCCGACGCCGGCGTCCCGGTCGAACAGCGCGGCCCGCTCGTCCGGCGAGAGCTCCGCGACGGCTCTGACGTTCATGTCTGCGCAGACGGCGCCGCCGGGCAAAGCGGTTTCCATCCGCCCGCGCGTCCGCGCCGACGCCGACGCGACGGACGGAAACGCCTATGACCGACCGTCGTCTACGCTCGGACGATGCTGAGTGCCGTCATGGAGGACTACATCAAGGCGATCTACTCGCTGCAGGAGGCGCCCGACGAGCGCGTGGGCACCTCCGAACTCGCCGACTCCCTCGACGTGACCTCCCCGACGGTGTCGAGCATGCTGTCGAAGCTGGCCGACCGCGGGCTCGTCGACCACGAGGAGTACCGCGGCGTCACCCTCACCGACGAGGGCGAGGTGGTCGCCCTCGAGATCCTCCGACACCACCGGCTGCTGGAGGCGTTCCTCACCGAACGGCTCGACTACGACTGGGCGGACGTCCACGAGGAGGCCGACCGCCTCGAACACCACGTCTCCGAGGAGCTGACCGACCGCATCGCGGAGACGCTGGACAACCCCGGCGTCGACCCCCACGGCGACCCCATCCCGGACGCCGACCTGGAGCTGCCCGACTCGGGGGCGACGGGGCGGCTCTCGACGGCCGAGGAGGGCGACACCGTCGTCGTCCGGCGCATCCGCCACCAGGGCGACGAGGAGCTGCGCTACCTCGCGGCGGCGGGCATCGAGCCCGGCGTCGAGCTGGAGGTGCTGGAGATCGCGCCGTTCGGGCTGGTCACCGTCGAGACGCCGGCCGGCCAGCAGGGCCTGCCCGAGGAGATCGCCGCCATCATCGAGACGGCGCCCGCGACCGGAGCCGAGGCCTGACCAGCCACCAGCCGGCGACGACCGCGGCGACGACGCAGCCGCCGAGCAGGAACGCGACGACCGGGTCGACCGCCGCGGCCTCGCCGGCCGCCTCGCTGGCGGCCTCGGTGCTCCGGGTTGCGACGTCTTCCGTCTCCGTGGAGTCGGCGGCGAGCCAGTCGGTCGCCGCCGCGAAGACGGCCGTCCCGACCCCGACGACCAGCGCCAGCCCGAACAGCCCCGCGAGCCGGTCCCGCAGCCGCGAGGCGTCGTCGGAATCGCCGGCGAACAGCACGACCGCCTCGCTGCTGGGCGCGTAGACCGTCACCTCGGTGCCCGTCTCCGAGTAGCCCGTGCCAGCCGGTTCGATGAGCCCCGCCGTCTCGAGGTTGTCCAGGTGGTAGTGGACGTTCTGCAGCGACGTCCCGACCGCCTCCTGGACCGCCGACGGCGTCCGCGGCTCCTCGTAGAGCGCCGACAGCACCCGGCGGGCCGTCTCCGAGGCCAGGGCGTCGAAGGCGGCGTCGGCGTCCTCGTCGTCCACCTCCAGCACGCGGGGCGTCTCCGGCGACGGCGACACGTCGGGGCGACTCGGTAGCAGGCTCATCGGCCGCCGGTAGCCGTCCCCCGAGCATACCGCTTTCGTAATGTCAAACGGCCGTTTTACTCCTCCAGCGGCCGCAGTCCCGCCACGGCCGCCAGCGACCGGCCCGCGAGGACGACGACGAGGGCGCCGCCGGCGAGCATCGTCGGCGCCGACAGCAGCCGCGCCATCTCGACCGGGACGACCAGCCGCGACAGCCCCGTGAGGACGAAGCTGAACGGCAGGAGCCCGAAGGCGAGAAACGAGAGCTCCACGAACGTGTTGCGGCGCATCAGCCGTCGCTACCGACGGCGTCGGCGGAAATAAAGCCGTGGATTCGGCCCCGCTAGATGTAGTCCTGCTCCTCGAGGCCGTCCATGATGTCGTCGACGAGGTCGTCGACGGAGTCGTAGGGGAACTCCTGTTCGCCGCCGGCCTTCGTGTTCAGCTCCATGGCGGTCATCGAGAAGTCGCCCGACTCGAAGGTCGTGCCGGGCCCCTGCGGCAGCGCCGGAACGAGGTCCATCGGGCTGTTGACGGGGTAGTCGGCGCCTTCGAACGCTTCGGTGAACTGCTCTCTGAGGTCTTCCTTGTCGACCATCGCATGGAGATGTGAAACACACATCCAATTGAATGTTGTGCTGCGTGCCGCCGGTCGATTTATACGTGGTCCCGGCGCCGGCCCCGGGTCGGCCCGACTCGCGTCAGGCCGCGACGACGTCCTCGTCGGTCGGGCTCCGGGCGTCGTACTCGGCGACGAGGGCGTCCAGTTCCTCGGCGTCGTCGGCGCCGGGCAGCCGCCGGTCGGCGGTCCGGCAGTCGGCGTCGACGCCGAGGCGGTCGCAGACGCGGTCGGCGGTCGCCTCGGCCATCCGCCGGTAGGTCGTCAGCTTCCCGCCGACGACGCTGAGGAGGTTGTCGACGCCGTCGTCGGCGTGGTCCAGCACGAAGAAGCCGCGAGAGATGTCGCGGCGGTCCGCGCCGGCCTCGTCGGGCTCGTACAGCGGCCTGACGCCCCACCAGGTGCGGGCGACCGGCGCCGCCGCGACCGGCGGCAGCATCGCCGCACACTCCGCGACCGACCGCTCGACCTCCCAGTCGGCCCGCTCGTACTCCTCGGGGTCGTCGACCGGGACGCTGGTCGTCCCCAGGACGACCTGGTCGCCGTGCGGGACGACGATGTCGCCGTCGTCGGGCGTCCGACACCGGTTCAGCACCGGCCCGTCGCCGAGGCCGTCGTACTCGACGGCGACCATCACGCCGCGGGCCGGCGCCATCTCGACGTCGACGCCGGCCATCGCGGCGACCTCGCTGGCCCAGGCGCCCGTCGCGTTGACCACGTGGTCGACGTCGATTCGGCCGACGACGCCGCCGAGCGTCGCGGCCGTCACCCGGCCGTCCTCGACGGTCAGTCCCTCCAGCGGCGCGTGCGGCCGAACGGTCCCGCCGTGGGCCTCGGCGTCGGCCGCGTTGGCGGCACAGAGCCTCGACGGGAAGACGACGCCGTCCGGGACCGCCATCGCCCGCTCGACGTCGGCCGACAGCCCGGGGACGCGCTCGCGGGCCGCCCCCGGCGTCAGCCGCTCGGTCTCGATGTCGACCGCCTCGCAGGCCGCCAGCTTCTCCTCGAAGTAGTCGGGGTCGTCGTCGGCCAATCCGACGAACAGCCCGCCGGTCTCCCGGACGCAGGCGCCGGCGATCGACCGGAGAACGCGGTTCTCCTCGATGCACTCCTCGGCGCCGCGTGGGTCCGACTCCGCGTAGCGGGCGCCGCTGTGCAGCACGCCGTGGGACCGACCCGAGGTGCCCCCCGAGAGGCCGCCGCGGTCGACGAGCGTCACGTCCACGCCGCGCAGCGCGAGGTCCCGCGCGACGCCGGTACCGGTCGCGCCGCCGCCGACCACGAGGACGGTCGTCATCACCCGACCTTCGTGCCGAGACACATTATTCTGGTTCCGGCGGCCGTTCTTGCGTCGGCGAGGCGGCGTTGCCCGGAACGCCGGGGGAGAACCTCCGGACAGATCGGGAGAGGTGAACTCGTCCGTCCCGTCGCGCGTCTCTGCCGTCGCGGGATCTCAGTCCGACCGTCCGGGTGCCGGAAAGATACAAACGAGCAGGTGGTCTGCCCTCACGCAAAATGTACGCCCGGAACACTAACGTCCGACGTCACTCCAGGCGGCGTGCCGCGGTCGGTCGGCTAACCCTCGTGCCGGGCGGGCGGCGCGGTCGGCGCCGCCGGGTGCACGACTGCGTCGTGCGGATGTGACGCACCCGGGTTCTCCGCGCGGTCATCGCTGCCCTGTCGGGCGACTCGGGCGGGGACTGAGGGTGCGTACCGGTCGTAGCGCCGCCGGCCACCTCCGTCTTTCGGCTCAGAGGGCCGCGTAGTCGGCCTCGCGAATCTGTGCGTAGCCGCCGTCGCGGTAGCCGAACTTCCGGACGACGTACTCGCCGAACAGCTTCGCCCCGGACAGCCCCGCGTACACCGCCTGCCGCGGCTCGAAGGCGTCGTCCTTGACGGCGTCGACGAGCCCGAAAACGCGGTCCCAGTCGTCGGGCTCGTACCCCCGGACCATCTCGGCGAAGACGCAGTTCCGCCGCACCTCGTCGCCGACGGCCGCCTGCCACTCGCGGTTGTACGCCGACAGGCGGTCGTTGGCGGCGAGTCGGCCGGCGATCTTGCCCGTCCGGACGGCGACGTGGTCGCCGCCCTCGTGGAAGGCGGAGGTTCCGCCCATCGCGCCGCCGGTGACGGCGACGTTCGCGGCGGTCGGCGACTCGATGGGCCGCGTCGAGGAGATGGGGTACGTCTCGGTGCCGCCGGACTTCCCGCGGTCCTCCACGAGCGGGAAGTCCTCGACGTCGTAGCCGTCGTAGGCCTCCGAGAGCAGGCGCTCGACGAACGTCGCCCCCTGCGGGACGCGGTCGTCGTCCGACCGGAGCAGCCGGTAGGACTCGGGGTCGTCGACGTCGTCGAGCTCCATTCCGATGGGCATCGTCAGCCCGACCCGCGCGACCGGGTCGTCGTTCGGGAACACCCACGGGTAGGCGGTGTGGCCGGGCATGTACCCCCACCAGAACTTGATGCGGTCGGGCTCGAACAGCTCCTCTGGCAGCCGGCGGTACTCCTGGTAGGCGATGTGGTTGGCCTCCCGGGAGGCGAGCCGGTCGAGGTCGTCGTCGGACAGCCACTCGCCCAGCACGCGGCCGGTGACGGTCCGCTGGGGGCCGTCGGCCAGCACGAGGTGGTCGGCGACGATCTCGGTGCCGTCCCGCAGCGTCAGCGTGTGGGTCGGCCGGCCCGTCGTTTCGGTCTCGACGTCGGCGACGGCGGTCCCGACGCGGTACTCCGCGCCGGCCGCCTCGGCGCGCTGCCGGAGCCAGTCGTCGAACCGGGCCCGGTGGACGGTGAAGCCGAAGTTGGGGTACGACGACCCCATGTTGGTGTCGGTCAGCTCCACCGTCGCGTCGGGGCTGATGAACTCCGCGGCGTGCAGTTCCTGGTGTTTCACCCACTCCGGCACCGGCTCCCCGAGGTCCATCAGGTCGACCCAGTAGTCGAGGATGCCGGCGGCGTCCGTCGAGTCGGGGCCGAGCCCCTCGCGGTCGGCGCGCGGCACCCCCTTCTCAAGGACGACGGCGTCGGCGCCCTCGCTGGCGGCCGCGTGGCCGGCCGATGAGCCGGCCGGGCCGCCCCCGACGACGGCGACGTCTACCTGTTGCATGTAGGCGTACGGGACCGCGTTCGGCTTAAATCGCTTGCCCTGGGCGCGTCAGTAGTCGGGCGACTCCTCGACGACGCCCTCCCGCTGGTTGACGACGCGGGCCCAGACGAACAGCGCGTCCGACAGCCGGTTGAGGTAGGCGACGGCGGCGTCGTTGACCGGCTCGTCGCCGGCCAGCGCGACCGCCCGGCGCTCGGCCCGGCGGCAGACCGACCGGGCGTGGTGGAGCCGCGCGCCCGCGTCGCTGCCGCCCGGCAGGATGAACTCCTCCAGCGGC
>JAHENN010000123.1 GCA_018609665.1 Haloarculaceae archaeon
AGCCGCTCGCGGAGCGCCGCGACCGCCTCGGGGTCGCCGGCGACGCCGACGCCCCGGCGGTCGTCGGTCGTCCGGACGGTCGCGTCGGCCGGCGCGACCGGGAACGCCCGGTCGAACCGCTCGCGGATGGGCGGCGACGCCTGGACGACCTCGTGGTCGTCGCCCAGCAGCTCCGTCAGTGCCGTCGTGTAGATGCCGCGAATCCGGACGTTCATAGGTGCTCGCGGGCGGCGGCGAACCGGACGCGGTCGTCGACGGTCGGCCCGAGCGTCAGCTCGACGACGTCGTCGCCGAGCACGCGGCCCCCCTCGACGGGGACGCCCCAGCCGTCGAACCGCACGTACCCCCGGAGGTCGGCGCCGTGGGTGTAGAGGTCGACGTACGCCAGGTCGTGTTCGGGGAACTCGGCGGCCGAGTGGGCCTTCTCCATGTCGGAGTAGACGACGTCGCGGCCCTCGAAGAACGCCTCGATGTCGGCGGCGGCCTCGGCGGTCGCCTCGACGACGGCGTCCGACACCGCCTGCAGGTCGGCCGTCGAGAGGCCGAACTCCCGGAGGGCCCGCTGTGTCCGCTGGTCGAAGTGCATATCCGGCGTTCGGGACGGGGGACCGAAAGCGTCCCGGCTGGGTGCCGCGGCCGGTCGGACGACAAAACCGTTAGGGTGGTACCGCCGCAGGTGTCCGTATGGAAGACCCGGTCGAGGCCCGCACCGACGACTCCGAGGACCTCTACGACGTCGCCGTCTGGGAGCCACGGACGGCGCTGGACAGGCTCGCGGTGACCGTCCACCGGGGCGGCCGGCGGGTCGTCCGGTGGGCGATATACGCGCTGGGGCTCGTCGTCTCCGGAGCGATCGTCGGCGGCGGCGCCGGGGCCGTCATCATCGACAACCCGTTCGTGCTGGGGCTAATCGTCCTGTCGGCCGTCCCGGCGGGGCTGCTGGCGCTGTACGTCTACCGGACCGACGTCACGACGAAGGAGCCGCCGACGCTCGTCGCGGCGACGTTCGTCCTCGCGATCCTGTTCGCCGGCTTCGCCGCCGTCGTCAACAGCGCCTTCGGCGCCCTCCAGGCGCTGGGGCCGCTCGGGCTCGTCGTCTTCTACTACCTCGTCGTCGGGCCGGGCGAGGAGTTCGTCAAGCTGCTCGCGGTGCGGCTGTACGCCTACCGGGACGACCGCTTCGACTCGGTCGTCGACGGAGCGGTGTACGGCGCCGTCGCCGGCCTCGGCTTCGCGACCATCGAGAACGTCCTCTACATCACCCAGAACCTCCAGGGTTCCGGCGCGTTCATCACGGCCGCGACGGTCGACGTCCTCGCGCAGTTCACCGAGACGGTCGAGGACGGCGGCCAGATCGCGGCCGTCCGGAGCCTCGCCGGCCCGGGTCACGTCATCTACTCCGCCTTCGCCGGCTACTACCTCGGGCTGGCGAAGTTCAACCGCGAGAACGCCGCCCCCATCGTCATCAAGGGCCTCATCATCGCCGCGTTCATCCACGCCACCTACAACACGCTGGTCGGGATCGTGCCGGGGCTGGTCGCGCTCGTCGTCCCGGGGGTGCCGGCGCTCGTCGTCTTCTTCGGCTTCGTCGTCGTCTACGCCGGGCTATTCTTCGCCATCCTCTACCGGAAGCTCCGGCGCTACCGCCGGGCCTACCTGCGGGCCCACGGCGACGCGGCCGACCCGGAGGAGATGGACCCGGAGCTGACGGAGTTCGACGCCGACGCGTAGCTACCGATAGCCGTCGACGAGGCTCTCGACGTACTTGGCGACGACGTCGACCTCCAGGTGGACCGGGTCGCCGACCGCCTTCGCCGACAGCGTCGTCAGGTCGTACGTCGTCGGGATGATGGCGGTCGTGAACTCCTCCTCGCGCAGGTCGGCGACGGTCAGGGAGATGCCGTCGACGCCGATCGACCCCTTCTCGACGATGTACGGCGCGAGGTCCTCCGGCAGCGAGAAGCCGAACGTCCAGTCACCGCCGGACGAGTCCGACGAGGTCCCGCTCGCGCCGCTCGCGGGACCGCCGCCGACCTGCTCGACCGCGGTCACCTCGGCGACGCCGTCGACGTGGCCCTGCACGAAGTGGCCGTCGAACCGGCCGTCGGCCGGCAGCGCCCGCTCGAGGTTGACCGGGTCGCCGGCCTCGAGACCACCGAGGTAGGTCCGCTCGATGGTCTCCTCCGAGCAGAACAGCTCGAACTCGCCGTCGCCGTCGGTCGTGACGTCCTCGACGGTGAGGCAGGCGCCGCTGACGGCGATACTCTGGCCGTGTTCCAGGTCGCCGCAGAACGACGCCGACACCCCGAACCGCCGGCCCTCGGGGCCGTCCTCGACGAATGTCACCTCGCCGGTCTCCTCGACGATACCGGTGAACATACCGACGGTACGGCCGCGAGGGTCGAAAGAGTGTCGTAAGCGGCCACGGACGCGAGCGGCGCCCACGACCGTCCGGCCCGTCCCCCGATCAGTCGTCGCTGCCGCCCGCCAGCTCGTGAATCATGACCTCCCAGTCGGTCTCCGTCGGGTCGTCGGCGCGGTACACCCAGCTTCCGCGCGGGTCGACGCCGTCGTCGGTCGCCGCGGCGATGAGTTCCGCGAGGGCGGCCTTGAACTGCTCGGGCGTCATGTCCGCCTCCTCGGGGTCGCTCATGCGTCCGCTCCGGCGGGCCGGGCGCGGGCGCCGGCGAATCGGCGGCCGAACACACAGCACACATCCGACGTGGCAGTCATCATATCTTCGATAGGAGTGCCAGCCGGATAGGGGTACCGATAAGCATGGTCTACCATGCCGGAATACGCGGGTCTCGGACCGTCACGCCAGGGTTTTAATTCGGTCCTCCCGATACAGGACATAATGAGCGTCATCATCGAGCTGTCCCTTCCGGCCGCGGAGTTCCAGCTCGGCCGCATCCTGTCGACGGAAGGCGACACGAGGCTCTTCCTCGAGACGATGGTGCCCCTGGGAAACCGGTCGGTGCCGTTCTTCCGGGTCGACACGTCGGCCGGAGACGGCTTCGAGGAGCAGGTCCGGGAGCACGCCGCCGTCTCGGACGTCCACCCGGTCAACACCCACGACGGCGAGACGCTGTACGCCCTCGACATCGAGAGGGACGACGACTTCCTCGAGGGCGTGGCCGAGCTGGACGGCTACGTGCTCGAGGGGACGGGCGACCAGGAGGCGTGGGCCTTCCAGCTCCGGTTCCCGTCCCACAGCGCGCTCTCGACGTTCCAGCAGCACTGCTACGACAGCGACATCCCGCTCGACGTCAGGCGGATTTACAACCCCACCAAGCCCGACGCGGGGCCGTGGTACGGGCTGACGGACGAACAGCGGGAGACGCTGTCGTACGCCGTCGAGAGCGGCTACTACTCGCTGCCGCGGCGGTGTTCGACGCAGGACCTGGCCGACGAGTTCGGCATCTCCGACCAGGCGGTCACCGAGCGGCTCAGACGCGCCATCGACACGCTCGTCGACAACACGCTGCTGATCACGCAGGACCGGGACGGAGCCTCGTCGGACGGCGAGTAGGCGACGGCGCACGGCCGGTCCCGTCGGCTCGTTTATACGACATGGTGTGTCACGGTCAACGATGATTACCCGCTCCGTCCGACGTTCGGTATTACAATGACGAACCCGGACTCAAGCGACAGGACCGACGGGGCCCCCGGGCGGGCCGGCGTCGAGGGCCCGTCACGGCCGCCGCTGGCGCTCGAGACCACCCTCGAGCTGGTCGGGGACGCGGCCTTCGTCGTGGACGCCACGGGACGGATCGTCTACGCCAACGACCGCTGCGACGAACTGGCGGAGACCGACCCTGCCTCGCTCGTCGGGTCGGACGCCGAGCGGTGGCTGTCGCCGGAGGCGGTCGAGCGGGTCGAGGCGGCCCTCGACCTGGGCGAGCGGGGCGTCGACGAGTTCGAGTGGGAGCCGTCGGCGGCCGGCGAGGCGACGGCCGCGGCCCGGGCCGCGGCCGTCGACCTCCGGGACGGGAGCCGCGGCTGTGTGGTCGTCCTGGAGAACGACGCCGGCTCGTCGGCACGGGAGCGGGACCTCGAGCGACGGAACGAACGGCTCGACCAGTTTGCCGGCCTGTTCGCCCACGAGATTCGGTCGCCGCTCGCCGTGGCACGGGGGCGGCTGGAGCTGGCCCGCGAGCGGGACGACCCCGAGGAGCTGGCGGCGGCCGACGACGCGCTCGCGCGGATCGCGGAGCTCAGCGAGGACATGCTCTGGCTGACGCGGCAGGGCCGCGATATCGGCGAGACGACGCCCGTCTCCGTCCGGGACGTCGCCGGCGACGCCTGGCGGATGGCCGACGCCGGCGCCGACGCCACGCTCCGGGTCGCCGACGGGTGGCAGGACGCCAGGGTCGTCGCGGACCGGAGCCGGTTCCAGCAGCTCCTCGAGAACGCCTTCTCCAACGCCGTCGTCCACGGCGGCGACGGCGTCACGGTCACCGTCGGCCGGCTCGACGACGGGCTGTACGTCGAGGACGACGGCCCGGGCATCCCCCCGGAGGCCCGGAACGACGTCTTCGACCTCGGGTACTCCTCGACCGCCGGCGGAACCGGGCTCGGGCTGGCGATCGTCGAGGCGATTGCCGAGGCACACGGCTGGGAGGTGGCGGCCGCGGAGGCCGACGCCGACGGCGCCAGGTTCGAGATCACCGGCGTCGACCGCCCGGAGTAGCGTCCGGTGCCGGCCGCCGCGTCCGGCGGCGACGGGCCGCCGACGGGAACGGCGAGCTTTTGGGTCGCGGCGCGTACCCTCGCGTATGAACCTCCTCGACACGGTGGCGCTGTTCGGCGCGGCGGCGCTGGCCGCGCCGGTCGGCCTGCTCGGCGTCGAGTTCCTGGCCGACGGACGGACGCTGGCCGGCGTCGGCTTCCTCGCCGTCGCCGGCGGGCTGGTGGTCGGCGTGCTCTACCGGCCGGACCCGGTCGACGTCGTGGGCGGGCGGGCGCTCGGGTGGCTCCAGGGCGACGGCGACCGGGGGGAGTGACCGGTGGCGCTCGGCATCGTCCGGTCGCTGCAGCTGACGGCGACGCTGGTGGTCGCGGTCCCGGTGGCGCTGGTCGGCGTGTTCAACGTCCTCGACGGCCGGCTGCTGCTCGGAGGGTTCTTCGCCGCCCTGGCCGTCGGGCTCGTCGTCGTCAGCGAGTACGTCTACGCGCGGCTGACCGACCGGACCGTCGGCCGGCTGCGGCGGCTGCGGCCGTGGTGACCCGCCGGCGGCGTCAGTCGGCGGTCAGCTCCGCGCCGGTCTGCTGGGCCTGCTCGAGCACCTGCTCCAGAGACTCCTCGACCGGCTCGTTGTGCAGCAGCACGTCCACCGGCAGCGTCGGGGCGCCGTCGACGAGGTTCTCCAGCAGGACGAGCCGTTCGCGGGCCCGCGACATGCCGACGTAGAAGACCCGCCGCTCGTTGTCGGTCAGCGTCGGGACGGGGTCGGAGTGCTTGGTGAACTCGGTGACGCCGGCGACGTCGGTCGGGTCGTCGACGGAGGCGGCCATCTGCTCGACGACCTTCTCGGTGAGGTCCGTCGCCACGAAGACGTGGTCGGCCTCCCGGCCCTTCGCGGAGTGGATGGTGCCGAGCCGGAGCCGCGAGGGGTCCATCGCGCGGTAGTCGCCCTCGAAGTACGCCTCGACTGACCGCTCCTGGAAGTTCGACACCTTCGTCAGCATGTCCGACGCCGAGGCCGGCCCGGGGGCGAAGGGGGCGTGGTCGTCGACGAACCCGGCGGGCAGCTCCATCTCGGTGAGGTCCTCGACGCCGGCTTCCTCCTGGCGCTCGTCGAGGGCGTCGAAGTAGTCGTCGCGTTCGCCGGTGCCGAAGGCGCTGTCGGCGAGCATCTCGCCGAGCCGCCGGGCCTGCAGGCCGTCGATGGGCTCGCCCGCGTCGACGGCCTCGACGGCGTCGACGTACCCCTGCAGCCGGTCGGTCCACATCCGCTGGTCGGTCAGCGCCGTGAAGGGGATGCCCTGGTCGATGAACTCGTCCATGAACTGGAACATCTGGTAGCGGGCCCGGAACAGACACATCACGCTGCCGTCGTCGTCCTCCTCGAGGGTGCCGCGGACGTTCCGCACCAGGTCGAGCATCGAGGGGTTGCGGACGGCCTCGACGGAGCCGCCCTGCTTGCGCGGCTTGAGGTCCTTGTCCTGGCGCTTGTCGATGTGGTCGATCTGCGTGTTGACGACGTTGAGGATGCGGGACGGCAGCCGGTAGGAGTTCGGCAGCACGACGTCGTCGTCGACGTCCTCGTCGAGCAGCAGGTTGGGGTCGGCGCCCTGCCAGGCGTAGACGACCTGGTCGTCGTCGCCGGCGATCAGCACCGAGTCGACGTGGGGCTTCCACTCGTCGAAGACGGCGTACTGCAGCGTGGTGATGTCCTGGAACTCGTCGATGACGACGTGGTCGACGCTGGGGACGAGCGAACGCTGTTTGACCCGCTCCAGCATGTCCGCGAAGCCGACGATGCCCTCCTCGCCCTTGTAGGCGCGCCAGGCCCGGATGACCTCGGGGATGTCGACCCGGTCGTCCGAGGAGGGCCACGTCGGAGTGTACTTGTTGCCCGTCTGGGCCTCGTCGTCGATCTCCGGCGGCAGCCGGACCTCGTCGTCGTCCCACTTGAACGGGACGTCGTACCAGTCGGCGACGTCGCGTTCGGTCCGCTGGAGCCACTGGGAGGTGGCGATGATCTTGTTGCCCAGCGTCGTCGACCGCGCCGACCGCCGCCGCGAGGAGCTGTACTCGTCCTCGAACTCGATGCCGTACTCCTCGCAGAAGGCCTCCTTGTCATCCTCGCCGACGACGTCGCCCCGGGAGAGGTTCAGCAGCTCGTAGGCCTTGGCGTGCATCGTACAGACGTTGCCGCGCAGCGACTTCGGCGTCCGGTCGAGCCGCTCGGAGAGCCGCTCGCGGACCTCGGTCGCGGCCGCCCGGGTGTAGGAGACGACCAGGATGTCGTTGATATCGACGCCCTCGTCGAGCATCTCGTCGACCCTGTCGAGCAGCGCCGTCGTCTTCCCGCTGCCGGGGCCGCCGAACAGTCGTGTCACCTGGGTGGAATTCGTCATTACTCGCCCAACGCTGCGAGGCCGTATAAATCGAGTGCTTGCGACCGATACCGCGGCGGAGCGTCGCTGTCGGGCGGTCGCCGGCCTCGTCCGCCGCGGCCGCGGCGCCGCCTCAGGTCGGCTGCCAGCCGCAGACCGTACACGACGACGCATCGAGTCCGTGGAGTCCCCCGCAGTCCGGACACCGCTTCTTGTTGTAGTCCTGCTCCCAGGACGGGGAGTCGGTTTCGTGCCCTCGCTCGTCGAGGAACTCGTCGAAGATGTCGTCGTCTGCGGTCGCCATACGAGTACGCGTTACCGAGCCACGGGAATAAATCCTGTGCCAAACTGTCACACGGTGAGCCGCGACGACCGGCGGCTTTTCTCCGTCGCCGCCGTAGCCGGGCCGTGACCGAACCGGAGTTGCCGCTCGTCCACGAGCACCGCCCGGGAACCGTCGCGTCGGACGCGCCGGCGGTCGTGCTGCTGCACGGCCGGGGGACGAACGAGCGGGACCTGCTGCCGCTCGGCGACCGCCTGCCCGACGAACTGGACGTCGTCGCCGCCCGCGCCCCCGACGCGATGGGGCCGGACAGCTACACCTGGTACGAGCTGGACCTCTCGGCGGGCGGCCTCCACGAGAGCCAGCCCGACGCCGAGGAGTTCCGCCGGAGCCTCGACCGCGTCCACGAGTTCGTCGACGGCGCCGTCGACGCCTACGACCTCGACCCCGACCGGGTCGGGCTACTGGGGTTCAGCCAGGGGGCCATCACGAGCCTCTCGGCGCTCCTCGAGCGGCCCGACGCCTACCGGTGGGTCGTGGCGCTGAACGGCTACCTCGCGGCCGAACACGAGGAGCGCGTCGCGCCGAAGGCGCAACGAAGTGGAGGCGGCGAAGCCGCCGACGCCGACGCCGCGGCCGGCACGCCGGTCTTCGTCGGCTGCGGCGCCGCCGACCAGGTGATTCCGCCGGAGCGGGCCGAACGCGCGGCCGACCTGCTCGAGAGCGGCGGCGCCGAGGTCCGCCTCGAGCGGTACGGCGTCGGCCACGGCACCACCCCCGAGGAGATCGACGACGTCGCCGCCTGGGTCGACGAGCGGTACTGACCGCGCCGCCGGTCGGCCGCCAGCCGTCGCCGGCCGGACCACCGTGACGCCGCGAGTCGCCGTCCGCCGCGCCGAGTCACAACGCATTTGTTTAGGACCGCCTAAATCGGGGTATGGAGCTGTCCCGCCGGGACGCCGTCGCCGCGCTCGCGGCCATCGGGGCGGGGACGGGGGCGGCCGTCCACGCGGTCGACTCCGACGACGACACGGCGGCGCCGCCGGTCGAGACGCTGGTCGCGGCCGCCGAGGTGGTCTACCCGAGCGAGCTGTCGGGCGTCGAGCCGTTCGTCGAGGCGCTCGCCGAGCGGCGGGCGGCGGGCGACGACGCCCACGCCCGGGGGGTGCGCGAGACGGTCCGGGAGCTCGACCGCCACGCCGAGTCGTGGTACGACGCGCCGTTCGTCGAGCTGTCGGCGGCCGACCGCGACGCGCTGCTGCGGGAGGTGGGCGCCGACACCGCCGACGAGGACCCCGACGGGACGACCGCCGAGCGGGTGCGGTACTACGTCGTCAACGAGCTGCTGCTGGCGCTGTACGCCTCGCCCACGGGCGGAGAGCTGGTCGGCATCGAGAACCCCCAGGGGCACCCGGGCGGAGTCGACTCCTACCGGCAGGGCCCTGGCCGATGAGCGGCCGGACGCCCGTCGAGGGCGCGGACGTCTGCGTCGTCGGTGCCGGTCCGGCGGGCGGAATCGTCGCCGACCGCCTTGCGGCAGACCACGAGGTCGTCGTCCTGGAAGCCGGCCCGCGGTTCGACCCCGCAGAACGCACCGACCGTCAGGAGCGGGCGATTCGCCCGGCCTACGACCGGCCGGACGTCTGGGAGATGGGCGGGCCGCGCGACGCGCACTCGGCCTCCGGAGAGCGGTTCTACCCGCTGAACCACGCCCGCGTGAAGGGAATCGGCGGGTCGACGCTCCACTGGCAGGGGATGGTGATGCGGCTCCACGAGGACGACTTCAACTCGGGGAGCGCCCGCGGCGTCGGGCCGGACTGGCCGGTCGACTACGCGGACCTCCGGCCGTACTACGCCGAGGCCGAGCGGGAACTGGGGGTTTCGGGCGCCGACGACAACCCCTACGCCCCGCCGCGGGAGGAGCCGCACCCGATGCCCGCGTTCCCGCCGTCGTACAGCGACTCGCTGTTCGCGGAAGCCTGCGAGGAACTGGAGATCGACATGCACTCGGTGCCGAACGCCCGCAACTCCGAGCCGTACGACGGCCGTCCGGAGTGCGTCGGCTACGGCACCTGCCAGCCCGTCTGTCCGTCGGGGGCGAAGTACGACGCGACGACCCACATCGAATCGGCGGCGGCGAGGGGGGCGATGGTCATCGACCGCGCGCCGGTCCAGCGGCTGGAGCACGACGCCGACCGGGTGACCGCCGCGGTCTACGCCACGCCGGACGGCGAGCGGCACCGACAGGAGGCCGACGCCGTCGTCGTCGCCTGCGGCGGCGTCGAGACGCCGCGGCTCCTCCTGCTGTCGGAGTCGACCGATTACCCCGACGGGCTCGCCAACTCCAGCGGGCTGGTCGGGCGGCTCTTCATGGACCACCTCTTCGCCGGCGCCGGCGGCGTCCTCGAGGAGCCGACCCGCCAGAACCACGTCGGCTTCTACACCAGCGGCTGCGACCAGTTCTACGACGACGCCGACGCGGAGGTCGCCCCGTTCAAGCTGGAGTTCTTCAACTACGCGGGCCCCTCGCCGGTCGAGACGGCGCTGTCGGCCGACGAGTGGGGCGACGACCTCCTCGAGGGGCTGCGGGACTCCTACGGCAACCACGTGGCGATGGGGGCGCTGGTCGAACAGCTGCCCCGCGAGGACAGCTACGTCGGCCTCGACCCCGACCGGACGGACGACCACGGCAACCCCGTCCCGGACGTCCACTGGAGCGTGGGCGACCGGGCGCTGCGGACAATCGAACGCGCAAACGAGATCCAGACGGCGGTCCTCGAGGAGCTGGGCGCCGAAATCGAGTGGGTCGCCGGCCCCGACGACACCGGGCCGGCGTACCACCACATGGGAACGACGCGGATGAGCGACGACCCCGGGGCGGGCGTCGTCGACGCCGACTGCCGGACCCACGACCTGGAGAACTGCTGGGTCGCCTCCTCGAGCGTCTTCCCCACCGGCGGCGCGATGAACCCCACCCTCACCATCGCCGCGCTCGCGCTGCGGGTCGCCGACCACGTCGACGGGGCGCTCCGGTGATTTAGGTAAACCTAAAGAATCAAGTGCCGCCGTCGGAAACGACGGGTAATGAGTACGCTGGAGACGGACGCGGCCGACGCGAACGGAACCGACGGCGGCGGCGAGTACACCTTCGACGACCTCAGCGTCGTGATGGGGACGTACAACGAGGAGGCGGCGATCGAGACGGTGCTGGAGGATGTCGAGCGGGTGACCGACGGCCGCGCGGAGGTCGTCTGCGTCGACGGTTCCGACGACCGGACGCCGGAGATCGCCGAGGCCCACGGTGCCCGCGTCATCCGGCAGGAGCCGCAGGGGTACGGCGTCGCCGTCGAGGCGGCACTGGAGGCCGCCTCCCGCGAGGTGGTCGTCACGACCGACTGCGACGACACCTACCCGATGGAGGCGCTGCCGGCGTTCCTCGCGGCGGTCAACGACGGCTACGACGTCGTCAGCGGCGACCGGCTCTACCACGGCGCCGAGGCGATGCCGGCGCTCAACCGGCTCGGCAACCATGCCTTCGCCGCCGTCGCCAGCGTCCTGCTCGGCGAGCGGGTCCACGACACCACGACCGGGATGCGGGCCTACCGGCGGGAGGTCATCGAAGCCGTCGACTGGACGGAGAACACCGGCCTGTCGGCGGAGCTGCTGATGCGGCCGCTGGCCCGCGGCTACGACGTCCGCGAGCTGCCCATCGAGTACGCCGAGCGGGCCGGCGAGACGAAGCTCGACCCCCTGACCGGCGGCGCCGAGATCGCCGCGTCGATCCTCCGCGTCGGCGTCGAGGAGCGGTTCAGGCGCTGAACGGACAGATTCCGCGGTGGCGATTGCAGGAATATCAACCGTTATTATCTTCCGTCCGTCTCAATGCGTGTGCAGTTAGCACAGACCACACGAGGGCTGGTCGTCGCACAGATCGCCGCCCTGTGGGTAGCCGTGTTCACGCTCGGGCTCACCCACGAGATGGGGGTGAACTACGTGCTGCTCGGCGGGACCCCGCCGAGCAATCCGTTCGTCCACGCGACGAACGACACCGCGGTCGCGCTGATTCCGTACGTGCTGACGTTCGCCGTCGGCGAACTCGCCGCCCGGCAGGTCGGCGGGACCGGCGGGACGTCGGGGACGACCGCCTGACCCGGCGTCACCGTCGCTCGGTCGCGACGGTCACGAACGGCGGGTAGTCGCCGCCGGGAACGTAGACGTCGTCGCAGGTCGTCGCGGCGAGACAGGCCTGCGGCTCCGGCGGCCAGACGACCTCGACCCCGTCGCCGTCGGGCCGGACGAGCAGCTCCTGCTCGTAGACGACGGTCCCGCCCTGCGGGCCGACGACGATGGCGCGCAGCTCGACCCGCTCCGGACCGTCGACCGGGACGGCCGCGCCGGCCGTCGACAGCGTCCCGTTCGCGAGCCGCCAGTCGACGACGACGTCGCCGTCGACGGTCCGGGTCGTCCGGGCGGTCTCGCCGCCGGCCGCCAGCGCGACGGTGGCGCTGGTGGCGTCGGCCGGCGCGCCGACCCGCGTCGTCGCCGCCAGTTCGTCGGTCCGGAGCCGCTCGGCGGCCCGCAGCGTCGGGTCGGCGGTTGTCTCCGGCTCGGGCGTCCACTCGCCGCGGTAGCGGTACCGGTACGGCGTCCGGTCGGGGTAGGCGTCCAGCACCGCCCACGCGGTCGCGGCGCCCCGGTCGGCGGCGTACACCGTCCGGCCGTCGAAGCCGGGGTCGTTCCGGAGGTACTGGAACGGGTGGTTGAGCCAGTCGCCGTACGGCGTCGGCAGCAGCACGACGGCGTCGTCGGGCGGCGCGGGCTCGAACGGCTCGTAGGCCCGCTCGTAGCCGTCGGTGTATGCGGCGTTGCGCTCGACCGGCGGGCCGA
>JAHENN010000124.1 GCA_018609665.1 Haloarculaceae archaeon
CGGCGAGCGTGTCCCGGACGATGGCCGCCGTGGGCTTCTCGTCGGAGTCGACCCGCAGCTCCCGCTGGGAGCCGTCGCCGAAGTGCAGCGCCTGCCCGTAGTGGACGCCCTTCCGGAGCTCGATGGGTCGCCACGTCGAGTCCACGAGGGCGGCGTCGAGCCACTCGGCGACGTCGTCGGCGTTGCCGACCGTCGCCGACAGCGCCACCACCTGGACGGCCGGGTTGACGCGGCGGAGCTTCGCCAGCGTCACCTCCAGCGTCGGCCCCCGGCCGGGGTCGTCGACCAGGTGGACCTCGTCGGCGACGACGCAGTCGAGGTCGTCGATCCACGGCGCGCCGTTGCGGACCAGCGAGTCGACCTTCTCGCTGGTGGCGACGATGATGTCCCTGTCGGCGAGCCACTCGCCCGTGTCCTCGTAGTCGCCGGTGGCGACGCCGACGGAGACGCCGTGGTCCTCGAAGGCCGCGAACTCCTCGCGCTTCTCGCTGGCCAGCGCCCGAAGCGGGACGATGTACAGCGCCGTGCCGCCCCGCTCGACGGCCGACAGCATCGCCAGCTGGGCGACGAGCGTCTTGCCGCTGGCGGTCGGGACGGAGGCGACGAGGCTCTCGCCGCCGGTCACCCCGGCCTCGACGGCCTCGGCCTGCGGCGGGTACAGCGACTCGATGCCGTCCTCGCGGAGGTGGTCGGCGAACCACGCGGGGACGCCGGGAGCGTCGGCGACATCCATTACCGTCGGGTAGTGCGCCGTCCGATTTAAACTGTCGCTCCCGGGGGCCTCGGCGCTCGTTCTCGGTTTCAGGTTTATGTCACCGTGGCACGAAACGGGCGAACATGACCGGCGGGGACGGCTCCATCGACGTGCTCCACGTCGACGACGACCCCGGCCTGACCGAGGTGGCCGCGCGGTTCCTCGAGCGGGAGGACCCGCGGCTGGCGGTCGCGACCGAGTCGGAGCCGGCGGCCGCGCTCGAGCGGCTCGCCGGCGGGGGGTTCGACTGCATCGTCTCCGACTACGACATGCCGCGGATGGACGGGCTGGAGTTCTTCGAGGCGGTCCGGGAGCGACACCCCGACGTCCCGTTCATCCTCTTCACGGGCAAGGGCAGCGAGGCGGTCGCCGGCGAGGCGGTGTCGGCCGGGGTGACCGACTACCTCCAGAAGGAGACGAGCACCGAGCAGTACCGGCTGCTGTCGAACCGGATCACGAACGCCGTCGACCAGTCCCGGACGGAGGCGCGGCTCGACGAGGAGCGCCGGCGGTTCCGGGTGCTGTTCGAGCAGTTCACCCAGCCGACCGTCGAGGTCGAGTACGAGAACGAGGAGCCGATCGTCCGGCGGGTCAACCCCGCCTTCGAGGAGGTGTTCGGCTACGCCGCCGAGGCGATCGTCGGCGAGTCGCTGGACGAGTACATCGTCCCCGACGGCCAGGAGACGGAGGCCGAACGAATCAACGAGCAGGTGCGCGAGGGCGACCGACTCGCCGCCGAGCAGGTGACCCGCCGGACCGCCGACGGCACCCGGGAGTTCCTCCTGCAGAACGCCGTCTACCCGGACGGCTCCGGCGGCTTCGCCATCTACACGGACATCACCGACCGCCGGGAGCGGGAACGACGCGTCGAGCGGCAGAACGCCCGGCTGTCGGCGCTGTTCGAGAACTTCCCGGAGCCGACGGCCGCCTACGCCCACGAGGGTGGCGAGCCGACCATCGTCGACGCGAACGAGGCGTTTCTCGACACCTTCGCCGACGGCGAGTCGTCGCTGGCCGGCGAGCCGGTCGACGACCTCGTGATCCCGCCGGACCGGGAGGCGGAGGCCGAGCGGATCGACGAGCGGGTCCGGGCCGGCGACACCGTCGACGAACACCTCCGCAGGCGGGCCGCCGACGGGCTACGGGACTTCCGGTTCCGGAACGTCCCGCTGCCGGACGACGACCGCATCGACGGCTACGGCATCTACGCCGACATCACCGAGCGGCTGCGCCGCGACCGGGAGCTGCGGCGACGGAACGACCTGTTCCGGGAGGCCCAGGAGCTGGCCGACGTCGGCGGCTGGGAGTACCGGGTCGACGCCGACGAGCTGGTCTGGAGCGAACAGGTCCGACGCATTCACGACGTCTCCGAGTCGTTCGAGCCGACCCTGGAGACGGCGCTGGAGTTCTACCACCCCGACGACCGCCGGAAGATAGAAGCCGCCTTCCAGCGGGTTCTCGCCGGGGCGAGCGCCTGCGAGCTGGAGGCCCGCATCGAGACCGCCGACGGCGACGAGCGGTGGGTCCGCACGCACGCCCGCCCGACCGTCGAGGACGGCGAGGTCGTCCGCATCCACGGCGCCGTCCAGGACGTCACCGAGCGCAAGGAGCAGCTCGAGACCGTCAGACAGCTCCAGTACCGGACCCAGCGGCTCATCCGGGCGAGCGACCCGACCGGCGCCGCGGAGACCGCGACCGACATCGCCAGCGAGGCGCTGGAACTCCCCTTTGCCGGCGTCCACCTCGCCGACGACGAGTGGACGACCCTCGAGCCGGCCGCCGTCACCGCCGACGGCCGCGACCGGCTCGGCGAGGCTCCGACGTACGAGCGGACCGACCCCGACCGCACCGTCGACCGCCTCAACTGGGGGGTTCTCGAGTCCGGCGAGCCGCTGGTCGTCCAGGACGCCCGCGAGCACGACCTCGTCGACGAGACGGAGACGCCGACCCGCAGCGGGATGGTGTTCCCGCTCGGGGACCACGGCGTCGTCTTCGCCGCCTCCCCGGAACCGAACGCGCTGACCCGGTTTGACAGGTGCCTCGCGGACATCCTCGCGACGGTGCTGACGGCGGCGCTCGACCGCATCGAGCGGGAGCGGCGGCTCGAGTCGCAGAAGCGGCTGCTCGAGGAGCGGACCGACCGTCTCGACGAACTGGTGAGCGTCATCAGCCACGACCTCCGCAGCCCGCTGAGCGTCGTCGCGGGACGGCTCGAGATGGCCCGCGACACCGGCGACGACCGCCACCTCGAGCGGGCCCTCAGCGCGGCCGAACGGAGCCAGGACATCGTCGGCGACCTCCTGACGCTGGCCCACGAGGAGGACCGCATCACCGACCCCGCGTCGGTCGCGCTCGACGACGTCGTCCGGGACTGCTGGCGCGACGTCGCGACCGGCACCGCGACGCTCGCCCTCGAGGCCGACGCAACCGTCCGGGCCGACCGCGGCCGGCTCCGGCAGCTGCTCGAGAACCTCATCCGGAACTCCGTCGAGCACGGCTCGACGAGCCCTCCCTCGCAGGCTCGGGAGGACGCCGTGGAACACGGTTCCACGAGCCCTCCTTCACAAGCTCAGGAGGACGCCGCTCCGGCGGACCCGCCGACCGCCGGTTCCGTGGCCGCCGACGGTGCCCCGGCGGCCGACGACGGCGTGACCGTCACCGTCGGCGCCCTCGACGACGGCGAGGGGTTCTACGTCGCCGACGACGGCCCCGGCATCCCGCCGGAGGAACGGGACGCCGTCTTCGAGAGCGGCTACTCGACCGGCGACGACGGCACCGGGCTGGGGCTGAGCATCGTCGAGCAGGTGGCCCGCGAGCACGGCTGGACGGTCGACCTCGAGGAGAGCGCCGACGGCGGCGCGCGCTTCGAGTTCGCCGGCGTCGAGTTCGTCGACGACGCCGGCCTGGAGTGGACCGGATGACGGCCCCGGCGCCCGCGGCGGGTCGGGCCACCGGCCGATGACCGCGACCGACGGCGTCTACGACCGGTGGAGCCGCAACCCCCGGGCGCTGCGGCTGCTGTACGCCGTCGCCTTCGCCGGCCGGGAGGCGACGTTCCGCCGCCGCAGCCGCGAGGCGCTGTCGCCGTCGGCTGGCGAGGCGGTTCTCGAGCTGGGGTGCGGCCGCGGGACGACGCTCGGACCGCTCCGGGAGGCCGTCGGCCCCGACGGCCGGGTCGTCGGCGTCGACTACAGCCGCGGCATGGCCGAGACGGCGGCGGCGGCCGCCGACCGGTGGGAGAACGTCCACGTCGTCCGCGGCGACGCGACCGGTCTCGGCGTCCGCGCGGACGCCTTCGACGCGGCCTACGCGGCGATGTCGGTCAGCGCGACCTCCGACCCGACGGCGGCCGTCGCGACCGCCGCCCGGTGTCTCCGGCCCGACGGCCGGTTCGTGGCCCTCGACGCCCGGCCGTTCCAGCCGCTCCCGCTGCGCGTCCTCAACCCGCTGGTCGTCCCCGTCCTGCGGGTGCTGACCGACTGGAACCACGCCGCCGACGTCCCCGCGGCGGTCGAGGCGCACTTCGAGACGGCGACCGTCGAGTCGTACAACGCCGGCACGATATACGTCGTCTCCGGCGCGGGCCCGCGCGACAACGACGGCCGAGACGCGCTACGCGGCTGAGACGCGCTACGCGAACCTCCCCGCGGCCCGCGACCAGTCCCACGACCGGTAGCGGAGCGACGGGTCGGCGTCGGCCGGAATCGCGTCGTACGCCCGGAGGAACCGCCGGATGCCGCGGCCGCCGCCGAAGTCGCCCCGGTACCACAGGAAGAGCCGCGGCAGGCGGACGACGCCGGCCCCGGGGTCGTAGTCGACCGTCCCCTCGAGGTACGATTCGGTCGCCAGGTCGAGCTGGTCGTCGATCCGGTCGGGCTCGTAGGCACGGATCGGCGGGCAGCTCTCGGCGCCGCAGTTCAGCGCGAAGTGGATTCGCGAATCGAGGTCGACCCGGTAGCGGCGCTCGAACGGCCACGGGAGCCGCGGCAGGTAGCCGAGGCCGTACCTCGAGCGGCCGCCCCGGAGGATGCCCTGTTCGATCGCGTCGAGCCCGAGGTCGTGGCCGGCGACGGTGACGGCGTCGGCCCGGAAGAACCGGACGAACCGCAGCGGGCTCTCGTACAGCGCCGGCCGCCGCTCCAGCAGCAGCTGCGTGCCGGCGTTGTAGAGGTTCGTCCAGAAGGCCAGCGCCCGCCGGCGGTCGTCGCGGACCGCCGCCAGGTCGTCGTGGTCGTAGCCGGCCAGCGTCGCGAGCTGTGGGTCGGGGTCGTCGCCGACCTTCGTGGCGACGAGGAGGTCGGCCGCGACCCTCGCCGGCGTCTCGCGGCCCGGCTCGGTCTCGACGGCGTCGGCGTCGGCCATACCGTCGGGTCGGGAGCGCCGGAGAAAAGACTGCTGGGGGTGGGCGGCGTCGGCGCCGACACGCGCCTGCTGGGCGTCGGCCGCGGGAGCGGCGAGCCCCGGGGTCGACCCGCGAGCGCGCGGTGGCGGGCACCGAGACGCCGGAGGCGGCCGTCGAATCCGGGCGGGTCGGCCACGTCTCGGTGGTCGCCGAGGCCGACGGCACCCCTCAGACCACGCCCCGGACGAGCGCCCCCCAGA
>JAHENN010000125.1 GCA_018609665.1 Haloarculaceae archaeon
GACTACTCGCCGTTCGGCTACGAGCGGCGGTTCACCGCCGAGGAGTAAGCCCCCGGCCCCGGTCGCCTCTCCTCGCGGCACGGCTACCCGTCTGTACCGCCCGTAATCGGGCGCCTCGGTCGTCGTATTTGAGAAGTTTTATAGCCGCATGGAGAGCAGTTCGAAGCGTCCGAAACGCAGTCGGGACCTACAAACTATGATGGAAACACTCGAACTCGCCAGTGTGGTACTGCAGGAAGGTAGCGGTGGAATCTCCGGGGAGGCTGCCGCCGCCATTGCGGTCGGACTCGGCGCACTCGGCACCGGCTACGCCCAGCGTGGCATCGGGTCGGCAGCCATCGGCGCCGTCGCCGAGGACGACGATATGTTCGTCCCGGGTCTCATCTTCACGGCGCTACCCGAGACGCTGATTATCATCGCGTTCGTCACAATCTTCCTGGTCGGGAACTGACCACCGCCCTCACCATCATGAGCCTTGATACGGTCGTAGAGGACATCCGGGAGGAAGCCCGCGCGCGTGCAGAGGAGATACGGGCCGACGGCGAGAGCCGTGCCGACGAGATCGTCGAGGACGCCGAGGCCGACGCCGAACGCATCCACGAGGAGGCCCGCGAGGAGGCCGAGCGCCGGGTCGAGCAGGAGCGCGAACAGGAGCTGTCCAGCGCGAAGCTCGAGGCCAAACAGCAACGGCTCGAGGCGCGCCGGGAGGTGCTTGAGGACGTCCGCGGGGACACCCGGGACCGCATCGCGGCCATCGACGGCGACGAACGCGAGGAGCTGACCCGGGCGCTGCTCGAGGCGGCCGCCGAGGAGTTCCCCGCCGACGAGACCGTCCGGGTCCACGGCCGCGCCGACGACGAGGAGCTGCTGGAGACGGTCGTCGACGACTTCGAGGGGTTCGCGGTCGGCGACCCCGTCGACTGTCTCGGCGGCGTCGTCGTCGAGTCCGACGAGTCCCGCGTCCGGGTGAACAACACCTTCGACTCCGTCCTCGAGGACGTCTGGGAGGAGAACCTGCGCGCGATCAGCGCGCGCCTCTTCGAAGAATGAGCATCAACACCGAACGGAGTCCGAACTACGAGTACGTGACCGCCCGGATCCGGTCGCAGAAGGCCCGGCTGTTCGGCGAAGACGACTACCGGAAGCTGGTCCGAATGGGTCCGGGTGAAATCGCCCGGTTCATGGAGGAAACGGAGTACGAGACGGAGATGAACGCCCTCGGGACCCGACACTCCGGGGTCGACCTCATCGAGTACGCGCTGACGCGCAACCTCGCGAAGCACTTCGACGACCTGCTGGCGTGGGCCGACGGGCCGCTGTACGGTTACATCGCCAACTACCTCCGGAAGTTCGACGCCTGGAACGTCAAGACGGTCATCAGGGGCGTCTACACGGGCGCCGACGCCGGCGACATCGACGACGACCTCATTCGGACGGGAGAGTTCTCCGACCGGTTGCTCGACCGGCTGGTCGAGACGACCCGCATCGAGGAGGTCGTCGAGGCGCTGTCCGGAACCATTTTCGGCGACCCGCTGGAGGCGGCGATGCCGGACTTCGAAAGCGAGGGCGTCCTCGTCCCGCTGGAGAACGCCGTCGACCGCGCCTTCTATGCGCACCTCTTGGACGATATCGGTCAGCCGGAGCCGGACTCCCCGCGGGCGCTGTACCGGGAGTTCCTCGAGGCGGAGATCGACTTCCGGAACCTCCGCAACGGGCTGCGCATCGCCCGCAGCGGCGTCGACATCGACCCCGCAGAGTACTACATCGAGGGCGGCGGGCTGTTCGGGGCCGACGAGCTACGGCGGCTGGCGACCGACGTTGACGAGCTGGTCGAGCGCATCCGCGAGAGCCGTTACGGCGAGGATCTGTCGGCGGGGCTGGAGGAGCTGGCCGGGGCGGAGACGCTCGTCGGCTTCGAACATGCTCTGGACGCGGCGCTGCTGGAGTACTCCGACCGGCTGTCGAACCGCTACCCGCTGTCGATCTGTCCGGTGCTGTCGTACGTCCTCGCCAAGGAACGGGAGGTCGAGAACATCCGGGCGATCGCCCGCGGCCGCGAAGCCGGCCTCTCCGTCGAGGAGATCGAGGAGGAGCTGGTGGTACGATGAGCCAGGAGATCGCCGTTGTCGGCAGCCCGGAGTTCACGACGGGGTTCCGGCTGGCCGGCGTCCGCCGGTTCGAGAACGTGCCGGACGACGAGAAAGCGGACCGCCTCGACGACGCCGTCGAGGCGGTTCTCGACGACGACGAGGTCGGCATCGTCGTGATGCACGACGACGACGTCGAGGAACTATCCCGTACAGTTCGACAGCGCGTCGAAACGAGCGTCGAACCGGTCGTCGTCACGCTGGGCGGCGGCACCGGCTCGGGCAACCTCCGCGAGCAGATCAAACGCGCCATCGGCATCGATCTGATGGACGAGTAACCATGAGTCAAGCAACAGACACCGAAACTACGAGCGAGGGGGTCATCGAGAGCGTCAGCGGTCCGGTCGTGACTGCCGTCGACCTCGAGGCCCGGATGAATGACGTCGTCTACGTCGGCGAGGAAGGCCTGATGGGCGAGGTCATCGAAATCGAGGGCAACGTCAGCACCGTCCAGGTGTACGAGGAGACCTCCGACGTCGCCCCCGGCGAGCCGGTCGAAAACACCGGCGAGCCGCTGACGGTCGACCTCGGCCCCGGCATGATGGACAGCATCTACGACGGCGTCCAGCGCCCGCTGGACGTCCTCGAAGAACGGATGGGCGCCTTCCTCGACCGCGGCGTCGACGCGCCGGGAATCGACCTCGAGAAGACCTGGGAGTTCAGCCCCGAGGTCGAGACGGGCGACCACGTCGAGGCCGGCGACATCGTCGGCGTCGTTCCCGAGACCGAGAGCATCGAACACAAGGTGCTCGTCCCCCCGGACTACGAGGGCGGCGAGGTCACGAGCGTCGAGTCGGGGGAGTTCACCGTCGAGGAGACGGTCGTCGAGCTGGATAGCGGCGAGGCGGTCCAGATGCGCCAGGAGTGGCCGGTCCGGACGCCGCGACCCACCGTCGAGAAGGAAACGCCGACGACGCCGCTGGTCAGCGGCCAGCGCGTCCTCGACGGCCTCTTCCCCATCGCCAAGGGCGGCACCGCGGCGATTCCGGGGCCGTTCGGCTCCGGCAAGACGGTCACCCAGCACCAGCTCGCCAAGTGGGCCGACGCCGACATCGTCGTCTACGTCGGCTGCGGCGAGCGGGGCAACGAGATGACCGAGGTCATCGAGGACTTCCCGGAACTCGAAGACCCCAAGACCGGCAAGCCGCTGATGAGCCGGACGTGTCTCATCGCCAACACCTCGAACATGCCCGTCGCCGCCCGCGAATCCTGCGTCTACACCGGCATCACCATCGCCGAGTACTACCGGGACATGGGGTACGACGTGGCGCTGATGGCCGACTCCACCTCGCGGTGGGCCGAGGCCATGCGGGAAATCTCC
>JAHENN010000126.1 GCA_018609665.1 Haloarculaceae archaeon
CGACTCCGGCGCGTGCGCCAGCAGCGGCTCGCCGGCCGACCGCGCCGCCCGGGCGGCGTTGCTCTCCGGCACCGTCGCCAGCAGCGGCCCCTCGAAGTAGCGGTCGACCCGCTCCCGGACCGCCGCGACGTCGCCCTGGACCTTGTTGAACAGCGTCCCGGCGATCTCCGACCCGTAGGACAGGGCGTACTCCTGTACCTTCAGCCCGTCCGAGATGGCCGGGATGGTCGGCTGCAGGACGACGACGACCCGGTCGGCCAGCACGACCGGCAGCACGGCGCTCTTGGAGGACAGCGTCGCCGGCGAGTCCAAAAGCAGGACGTCGGCGTCGGCCGCCAGCGTCGCGACGACCTCCCGCAGTTCGGTCGGGTCGGCGGCCTCCAGCCCCGACAGCGACGTCCCGCAGGGGACGACCCGCATGCCGAACCGCTCGTAGGTGGCCTCGGCGGCCGGCGCACCCCCCTCGACGAGGACGTCGTGCAGCGTCGTCTCGACGTCCGCCAGCCCCGCGTGGAACAGCAGGTTCGCCATGCCGGTGTCGGCGTCGACGACCGTCACGTCGTACTCCTCGGCCAGCGCCATCCCGAGGGCGAGCGTGCTGGTGGTCTTGCCGGTTCCCCCTTTGCCGGAGGCCACCGCGAACGCCTCGACCATTTGGTTGCGGATAGCTCGGACTCGAACATAAGGGTTCGGTGGCGGCGCCGACAGTACTTGCCGGAACCTGCATTAACGATGATTAAGATTTAAGACCGTGTACGTTCTGCATCGATGTAGATGACCCGCGACGAGATCGACCCGATGGTTCCGGTCATGCCCGAGGAGGAAACCACCGACCAGATTCGCGCCGACGGCGGCCCCAGGAAGCGGTACGACGCCGGCGAGGTCGAGGCGGCGCTCGTTCCCGACCTCCGGTAACAATCTCGTTTTTCCGGCTAGCTACCGATCGACGGTCGCGACCGTCAGACGACGTCGCCGCGGACGGTGAGTCCCTCGCGGCCCCGGCGTCGTGCTCGCAGTTCCTCGGCGGCGATTTCGGCTTCCGTCTCGTCCATGCCGAGTGACTCGAGGGCCATCGACAGCGTCGGGAAGACGAACGTGCCGTCGGCGAGTTTGCGGAACGCCGTCTCGCTCGTCGTGCCGCCGTCGCCGTCGTCGACCCACAGACACGCCGCCCGCGGGTCGAGCAACCGCGTGTACTCCTCGTGGGCGCGGGCCGCCTCGACTCGCCGGCCGACCTCGTCCTCGAAGCCGGCGTTGGACACCTCCAGGTGGACGGGGTCGTCCTCGTCGAAGAGTTGGGCGGCGAGACACCGCTCGGGAGCGGCGTGGCCGTCGTCGTCCGCGCGGACGCGGTCGGGGTGCTCGTCGGCCCAGGCGGCCGACACCGTCTTTCCGACGCCGTCGACGCCGAGCCGCTCGGCGAACTCCGGCTCGCGGTCGGGGGCGTCCTTGAACAGCAGGTCCTTGGTGAGGTAGACGCCGAGCCGGTCGACGGGGTCCAGCCCTAGCGCGGCGTCGCCGTAGACCCACACCGCCCGCACCGGCACCGGCAGCCGGTCGGTCTCGACCGTCTCGACGAGCTGTCGGAGGCGGGCGACGGCGGCGTCGCGGCTGAGGCTCATCGACGGCCCGTAGGCGGCCGCAAGACAAAACCGTCACGGCGGAAGCGTTTTTTCGAGTCGGCGTCGAAGGCCGACCATACTCGATGCCGCGGTCGGGGCGCGGACGGCCGCCGACCGGCTCCGGGCGTGGTCCGTCGTCGCCGTCGGAGGGGTCCTCGCCGCCCTGCCGGTCCTGTTCGTCGCCCTCGGGTCGGGGACCGACCCGGCGACGATGGGGCCGCCCGTCGTGGCCGCCGCCGGCATCGTCGCCGCCGGGGTGCGGCTGCGCAGCGTCTACACCCCCGGTGACGTCGGCGTCGTCGCCGCCTGGGTCGTCGCCAGCGCGGTCACCTTCGCGGTCGTCATCGCGATCACCGTCGTCACCATCGCCGACGACGGTTGGGACGTTCGCAACCGCGTTCATGACGCCGCTCGGCGCCTGCGGCGGGCTGCTGGCCGGCTACACCGACGCCAGGCGCCGCCGGCAGCACCGGCGGACCCGCCGCACGCGGCTGGCGCTGGAGGCGGCGACCGACGGGGTCGCCATCGTCGACGACGGCGAGTTCGTGACCGTCAACCGGGCCCACGCGGAGATGTACGGCTTCGACGCCCCGGAGGCGATGGTCGGCCGGAGCTGGGAGACCTGCTATCCGGACCACGAGCGGCGGCTAAAGGCGGAGGCAGTGCCGAAGGTGGACGCCGGCGAGGCCTGGCGCGGCGAGGCGACCGGCAGACGCGCCGACGGCGGGACGTTCCCGCAGGAGCTGACGCTGACGCCGATCGACGACGGCGGCTACGTCTCCATCGCCCGCGACATCAGCGACCGCCGGGAGCGCGAACGACAGCTCCGGCGGCAGACCCGCCGGCTCCGGACCGTCGTCGAGAACGCGCCGATAATCCTCTTCGCCGTCGACGGCGAGGGCGACATCATTTTCATCGAGGGTCGGGGGCTGTCGCGGCTCGGCGTCGACCCGGACGACCTCAAGGGGACGTCGGTATTCGACCTCGACTTCGAGTCGCCGGGCGTCGAGGCGGCCGCCGAGCGAGCTCTAGAGGGCGAGTCCGGCCACGCGACGCTGCGGGTCGGCGGCCGGGTCCTGAAGGCGTGGTTCACGCCGGTGATCGAGGGGTACGACATCGACCGGGTCATCGGCGCCGCGATGGACATCACCGACAGACACGAACGGGAGCGGCAGCTGACGGAGCTCCACGAGGGAACCCGCCGGCTCACCTACGCGACGACACGGACCGAGGTCGCCGAGGCGACCGTCGAGGTGGCCGCCGAGACGCTCGAGAAGCCGCTGGCGGCGCTGTGGCGCCACGACCCGGAGGCCGACCGGCACCGTCCGGCCGCGATGACGGACGCCGTCGGCGACCTGATGGGGGTGGACCGCGCCGAGGCGCTGCCGGACATCCCGGCCGGCGACCCGGCCGCGGCGGCGTTCCGCGACGGCGAGACGCGCCGCCTCGAGGCGGGAGGCCCGTTCGACGGCCCGGAGACGGTCGTCGTCGTGCCGCTCGGCGAGCAGGGACTGTTGGTGGTCGGCGAGCGCGAGTCGGTGCCGCTCGACGAGGCGTTCAGACACCGGGCGGGCATCCTCGGGCTGAACGCCGGCGCCGCCCTCGACCGGGCCGACCGCGAGCAGCTGCTCCGGGAGCGGTCCGAGGAGCTGGAGGCCCGGGCCTCGCAGATGGAGTTCGTCAACAGTATCATCAGACACGACGTGTTCAACGGGGTGACGGTCATCCGGTCGCGCGCCTCCGTCCTCGCCGACGCGCTGTCGGGGCGGAACCGCGAGCACGCCGAGACCATCGTCGAGTGGTGCGACGACATCGCGGGGCTCGCCGACCGCGCCCAGACGGTGCTGTCGACGCTGGGCGACGAGGAGACGGTCGACCTCGAGGTGGTCGACGCCGCCGGCGTCGTCCGGACGGAGCTCGACCGGCTCGAGCGGACCTACCCGCAGGTGACCTTCGAGACGAACCTGCCGGAGGTCGTACCGGTCAGGGCCGACGAGGCGCTTGCGGACGTCGTCGGAAACGTCGTGACAAACGCCGTCGAGCACAACGACAGGGAGGGGCTGGAGGTCACCGCGAGCGCGACCGTCGAGGACGGTCGCGCGAGGCTCCGGGTGGCCGACAACGGAACCGGCATCGACCCCGGCCGACTCGACGGGATCTTCGACCGCGGAGCGTCCGACGACTCGGGGTTCGGTCTCTTCTTCGTCGACGCGATGGTCGAGGCCTACGGCGGCGACGTCAGCGTCGAGAACGACGACGGCGCCGTCTTCGTCCTGGAACTGCCCGCCGGCGAACCCGAGGCCGTCGCCGAGGGCGAAACGCGGACGTAGCGACGGGGCGTCAAGCGGCGGTGGGACGCTCTCGCAGCCCGCGAGCGCCGGCCGCAGGCGGCGCGCCGACGCACGGCGACGCTGCACCGGTCGGGGAAGCCCCGTGACGACGTGCCGTCAGCCGGGCGTCATACATCTCGTTTACACCGGTAATGTAAGATAGCTCAACTTACTATTTGCGCAGCTAACTGCGGGACGCTATCCGTAAAATATATCTAAATTTTCGGACTTATCGGATTACGTCAAGTCCGTTGTTCTGCTCGACCTCCGAGCGGCCGCCGTCGGTCTCGCCGACGCCGAAGCTGCCGGAGTCGGTCGGCGGCGTCGAGGCCAGCTCGTCCTCGCTGTCGACGCTCTCGATGGCCTGCCGGGAGGCGTCGGCCTGCTTCTGGGTCGTCGGGCCGAGAATCTGGGCCGACTGGACCCCGGTCATGATCGCCATGACCCGGACCTTGCCCTTGTACTCGTCCTCGATGCGGGCGCCCCAGATGACGTTCGCCGAGGCCTCCAGCCGCTCGGTGATGTTCTGGGCGATGCCCTCCGCTTCTTTCAGCGTGAGGTCGGGCCCGCCCGTGATGTGGACCAGTCCGCCGGAGGCGCCGCGGTAGTCGACGTCCAGCAGCGGGTGGTTCATCGCGTCGTTGACCACCTCCTTGGTCTTGTTCTTGTCCTGGGTCTCGCCGACGAGCATCACCGCGACGCCGCCCTGGTTCATGATCGAGGTCATGTCGGCGTAGTCCAGGTTGATCAGCGACGGCTGGGTGATGGTCTCGCTGATGCCCTTGACCGTCTCGGCGATGATCTGGTCCATCACCGAGAAGGCCTTGCCGATGGGCAGGTTCGGGACGTAGTC
>JAHENN010000127.1 GCA_018609665.1 Haloarculaceae archaeon
CGGCGGCCGCCGGCGCCGACCGGCTCGTCGTCGCCACGCCGGCCGGCGCCGACGCGGTCGAGTTCTACCGGGCGCTCGGCTTCGAGACCGACCGACGGCTGGAGTCGTTCTACGACGACGGCGCCGCGGCCTTACGCCTCGTTCGCCGCGAGTAGCTGCTCGGCGGTCCTGACGCGGACGCTCGTCGGCTTCTTGACGAACTCGCCGGTCGAGGCGGCGACCACCTGTCCGACGCCGCGCTGGGCGGCCACGTCGAGGAGCCGCTGGTCGAGTTCGCCGTCGAGGACGACCGCCGCCGGCGGCTCCGTCGCGTCGGCGACGAGGTCGAACGCCTCCGCGGCGTCGCCCTCCGCGACGGAACGGAACTCCGCGTCGAGCAGCCGGGCGCGCCCGGACTCTGCCTCGACGACGTCCCTGACGTGGCCGGGAAGCGTCTCCGGCGGCCCCTCGGCGACGGCGCCGTCCGCCCCGTCGGCGTCGTTCCCGTCGGCGGCTGGCTCTGCGTCCGCTCCGTCCTCGTGGTCCGGGGCCGGCTCCGCGTCCGTCCCGTCCTCGTGGTTCGTGGTCGGGGGTGTGGTATGTGCCGGATTCAGGTCCGGCTCGGGCTCGACGGTCGACGTCCCGCCGTCACCCTCGACCACGCCGGCGTCGGCGGCCACGTCGCTCGGGGCGTCGAGGTCGGCGACGCTGTCGTACGGGACCTTCTCTCGGAGCGCCGCCATCACCGCCCGCCGATCGAGATCCTCGACGGACTCCCCCTCGGGGGCGAAGGCGACGTAGTCGACGTCGCCGACCTGTGCCAGCTCCTTGAGCACGAGCTCGCCGCCGCGGTCGCCGTCGAGGAAGGCGGTGACGGTCCGGCCCTCGGTGAGACTCCCGACGGCGTCGGGAATGTCCGTCCCCTCGGCGGCGATGGCGTTCTTGATCCCGTAACGGAGCAGCGTCAGCACGTCGGCCCGTCCCTCGACGACGACGATGGCGTCGGAGTCGGCGACGTTCGGCCCGGCCGGCAGCCCCTCGTACTCGGTGATGTCCTCGACGCGGACCGCCTCACGGACCTCCTCGACGAGGTCGCGGCTGGAGCGCATCGACCCGTCGAACGCCTCCGTCAGCAGCGTCTTGGCCCGCTCGACGACCTCACGGCGGCGGGCCGCCCGGACGTCCTCGATCCGACGGACCTCGATGGTCGACCGACAGGGGCCCACCCGGTCGATGGTCTCCAGCGCCGCCGCGAGGATGGCCGTCTCGACCTGGTCGAGGCTCGTCGCGATTGTCATGCGGCCGAACGACTGGCCGTTCTGCGAGTCGACGTCGACGTCGATGCGGCCGACCTTCGAGGAGTCCTGCAGCTCCCGGAGGTCCAGTTCGTCGCCGAGCAGGCCCTCGGTCTGCCCGAAGACCGCCCCGACGACGTCCGACCGCTCGACGACACCGTCCGTCGTGATGTCCGCGTGGATGAGGTATTTTGCCGTGTCTTGCATCGGTGAACTGCCCGTCGCCGGGCGTGAATCGTGAGTGAACGTCCATGAGTGACCCCATGGGTGCGTTGTACTCGCCGACCGTCGTATATAAGCCATGCGAACCGTTGGCGTGACTGGTCCGTTTATATTGGCGGCGGCCGAGCCCCGTGTATGGGCATCGAAACCGACGACGTCGACCCGGCGGCGTTCCTCGAGGACGTCGAGATGCGGGTCGGCGAGGTGACGGCCGCCGAGCCGTTCCCCGAGGCACGGAAGGACGTCTACAAGCTGACGGTCGACTTCGGAAGCGAGACCCGGCGGTCGGCGGCGGGACTGACCGACAACTACGACCCCGACGACCTCGTCGGCCGACAGGTGGTCGCCGTCGTCAACCTCGGGACCGTCAGCATCGCGGGCTTCGAAAGCGAGTGTCTCGTCACCGGGGTCGACGACGCCGACGGCGACGTCGTCCACCTCCGGCCGGAGCGGGAGGTGCCGAACGGCAGCCGCGTCTACTGACCGAAGAGAATAGTTCTTCAACCGTCGCTGTCGTCGAGCGTTTGCCAAGACTTAGGGGCTTCTGGACAGTATATTTGTTACGAATGATTTCGAGAGCCGAGCGGTACGGCTGGGTGCTCGCGCTGGCGACGCTGGTCGCGTTCGCGGTGCCGTGGTTCCTCTGGGGCGACAGCCGGACGGCGCTGGGGCTGCCGCTGTGGCTCTGGTGGCACGCCGGCTGGATGGGGCTGGCCGCGGTCGTCTTCCGGCTGTTCGCGGTCCGCGCCTGGGACGACGGCGTGCAGGGGGTGGCGTAGGTGGTCGCCCTCGAGCTCGCCCTCGTCGGCGCCTACCTCGTCCTCGCGCTGGCCGTCGGGCTGGTGGCGTTCCGGCTGACCGACGCCACCGCCGAGGACTACTACCTCGCCTCGCGGTCGCTCGGCACCGTCGTCCTGCTGTTCACGACGTTCGCGACGCTGCTGTCGGCCTTCACGTTCTTCGGCGGGCCGACGCTCACCTACGCCAACGGCCCGGAGTGGACGCTCGTGATGGGGCTGATGGACGGCGTGCTGTTCGCCGTCCTCTGGTACGTCGTCGGCTACAAGCAGTGGCTCCTCGGCCGCAGCGAGGGGTACGTCACCCTCGGGGAGATGCTGGGCGACCGCTTCGGGTCGACCGGACTGCGCGTGCTGGTGGCCGGCGTCTCGCTGTTCTGGCTGCTGCCGTACGTGATGCTCCAGCAGCGCGGCGCCGGCCAGGCGGTCGTCGGCCTCACCGACGGCGCGGTCCCCTACTGGGTCGGCGCCGGCGGCATCACGCTGTTCATGATCGCCTACGTCGTCGCCAGCGGGTTGCGCGGCGTCGCCTGGACCGACACCCTCCAGGGCGTCTTCATGCTCGTGTTCATCTGGGGGGCGGTCGCGTGGGTGCTGGCCGCCGTCGGCGGCCCGACGGCCGCCACCGAGGCGCTGGCCGACTCCAACCCCGAGTTCCTCGCGCTGGGCGGCGGCCTCTACACCCCGCAGTACATCGTCGGCACCGCCGTCTACATCGCCTTCGGCGTCACGATGTTCCCGCAGATCAACCAGCGGTTCTTCGCGGCCGACTCCGAGGCGACGCTGAAGCGGGCCTTCTCGCTGTGGCCGGTGCTGGTCGTCCTGCTGTTCGTCCCGGCGTTCATGCTCGGCACCTGGGCGGCCGGCCTCGGCGTCGCCGTCCCCGAGGGCGGCAACGTCGTTCCGGCGGTCCTCCGGGAGTTCACGCCGGCGTGGTTCGCGGCGCTGGTGGTCGCCGGCGCGCTGGCGGCGATGATGTCGTCCAGCGACTCGATGCTGCTGTCGGGCTCGTCGTACTTCACCCGCGACGTCTACGCGCCGCTGGCCGGCGAGGCCGACCGGGAGGCGCTGCTCGGCCGCGCGGTCGTCGTCGGCTTCGCCGTCGCCGCCTTCGGGCTGTCGCTGACCGCCACGCAGGGTATCGTCCAGATCGGCAACACCGCCTTCGGCGGCTTCGCACAGCTGGCGCTGCCGGTCATCGCGGCGCTGTACTGGCCCCGGACGACCCGGACGGGGATGCTCGCCGCCGTCGGTGGCTCGCAGGCGTTTTACCTCGGCAACCTCGCCGCCGTCGTCGCCGGCCCCTTCGAGAGCATGGGCGCCGTCGGCGCGGCCTACTACCTCGGCTGGCACCCGGGTATCCCGGGGATGGTGCTGTCGCTGCTGCTGGTCGTCGGCGTCTCGGCCGTCACCAATCCCTCGCCCGACGAGAACGCGGGGGCGTACTTCGGGGGCCAGCGGGCCGACTGACCCCGGACGCCAGTTTCATACCGGCGGAGGGAGAAACACAACCGTGTCCGGAAACGACCGCGCCGGGAGTGCCGCCCGGGCGATGGACGTCGTCGGACTCGACGACGTCCACCCGTGGGTGTTCCTCGCGCACGCCGTCGTCGCCGTCGGTGCGTTCGGCCTCGCCACGTTCGGGCTGCTCCGGGGAGAGGGTATCGGTGCGGTTCCGCTGTTCGGCGTCGGCGTCCTGATACTCCTCCTGGGCCGCTCGGCCGGCCGAATCGCCGCGCGACGCTGACCGAACCGACAACGCCAAGCGCCACACGGTGGAACGACACGTATGGCAGGAATCAAATCAGAGGACTGGCCGCCGCTGATAGCCGCCTCGCTGGTGCTGGTGGCCGGGAACGTCTACGTCTACCTGACCGACAGCCTCGTGTACCTGGGGATCTTCGCCACCCCGCTGGCGCTCGTCGCCTTCGGCGTCGTCCGGTACCTCCTTCACGGTAGCCCGCTACCGGAGCCGATACAGGACTGAGATGTCACGCCGTATACGCGCGGTCGCGACGGTCGCCGAGACCGACGGACCGTTCGGACTGGCCGCCGACGTCGCCGACGAACTCGCCGCCGATGCCGCCGTTCGCGTCCTCGACGGGGCCGGCGGCTCGGCGGTCCGCCAGGCCGAGGTCGACGAGACGGTCGACGCCGGGACCGTCCGGGTCGGCGCCGACGCCGCCGACGGGCTGGACGTCGAGGACGGGTCGGTGGTGCTGCTGGAACCGGTGTCGCCGACGCCGGCCGAGACGGTCACCTTCGCGCCGGTGCCGCGGCTCTCGCTGGCCGGCGGCGGGCCGACCGTCCGGGCGGCCGTCGACCGCCGGCCGCTGTCCGTCGGCGACGAACTCGACGTCTCCTTTCTCGACGGCTCGCTGTCGGTCCCGCTGCGGGTGACCGAGACGGAGCCGTCCGGCCCGGTCGTCATCACCGACGGGACGACGGTGGAGCTGCTCGACGGTCCGGCGCCGACGACCGAGGAGGGTCGCGTCCGTCCGGTCGCCGCCGAGGCGGTCGGCGGCTACGACGCGACCGTCGAGGAACTGGACGCCGCCGTCGTCGCGCCGCTGTTGAACGACGAGCGGTTCGACGCCCTCGGCGGGACGAACCGCGCCGGCGTCCTCGTGTCCGGGCCGGCCGGCGTCGGCAAGAGCCACCTGCTGGGCCACGCCGCCTGGCGGGCCAACGCGACGGTCCACTCCGTCGACGCCCGGGCGCTGCCGCCGGGCGACGCCGACGCGGTCGCCGACCGCCTCAAGGAGGCCAGCGCCGCCGTCTCCGGCTACGGCCCCGGCATCATCCACGCCGACGGGCTGGACGACTTCCTCGGCGAGTCGGCCGACAGCCCCGGCGCCGCCCGGTTCCGCGGGTGGCTCCGGGGGTTCGTCGACGAGCCCGGCGTCGTCGTCGTCGCCGAGGCCCGCGACGCCGAGGACGTCCCGGAGTCGTTCCTCCGGGGGAAGCTGCTCGCCCGCACCGTCCGGGTCGGCCGCCCGACGGACGACGACCGCGGGGCAATCCTCGCGACGGTCACCCGCGAAACGCCGCTCCACTCCTCGGTCGACGTCGAGGCCGTCGGCCGGCGGGCGTTCGGCTACGTCGCCGCCGACCTGCTGGCGCTGCGCTCCCGCGCGGTCGAGGCCGCCGCCGCCCGCTCGGACGCCGACCGGCCGATGGTCACCGAGGCGGACTTCGAGACGGCGCTCGCCGAAACCGGCCCCCGGGAGCTGGCCGGCTCCCGCCGGGAGGTCCCCTCGACCGACTTCGACGACATCGGCGGGCTCGAGACCGCAAAGCGGGAACTGCGGCGGGCCGTCGAGTGGCCCATCCGCCACCCGGAGCTGTTCGACCGGCTCGGCATCGACCCCGTCGGCGGCGTGCTGCTGTACGGCCCGCCGGGCACCGGCAAGACGATGCTGGCCCGCGCCGTCGCCTCGACGACCGACGCCAACTTCGTCCCGGTCAACGGCCCGGAGCTGATGAACAAGTACGTCGGCGAGTCCGAACGGGCCGTCCGGACGGTGTTCGAGCAGGCCCGCGCCAGCGCCCCGACGGTGGTGTTCTTCGACGAGGTCGACGGGCTCGGCTCCTCGCGGTCGATGGACGGCGACGGCTCCGCCCCCGAGCGAGTCGTCTCCCAGCTGCTCACCGAGATGGACGGCCTCGGCGGCACCGACGACGTCACCGTCATCGGCGCGACCAACCGGCCGGACCGCCTCGACGACGCGCTGCTGCGGCCGGGGCGGTTCGACCGGCTCGTCGAGGTGCCGGTCCCCGACGAGGCCGCCCGCGCGGAGATCTTCCGTGTCCACACCCGCCAGCGGGAGGTCGCGACGACCGACTACGCGGCGCTCGCCGAGCGGACCGACGGCTACACGGGCAGCGACATCGCGGCCGTCGTCCGGGAGGCGGGGCTTCTCGCCCTGGAGGACCACGTCGAGAGCGAAGCGACCGACGGCACCGGCGACCCGGCCATCGCGCCGCGGCACTTCGAGCGCGCCCTCGAGCTCGTCACGCCGTCCGTGTCGGCCGAGGAGCGGGACTACTACGAGTCGCTGAGCGACGAACTGAGCTACTCGAACGACCGCTCCTCGTGAAGCCGCAGCACGGAGACGGCGACGCCGACGAACGCGAGAAACTCCACGGCAAGCAGCGGCCAGAAGGCCTGCTGGAAGCTCAGCCCGAAGACCTCCTGTAGCGCCGGCAGCGCGAACAGCCCGGCGACGCCGACGACCACCGACACGACGAGCCCGACGACCGACCGCGTGTTCAGCTCGTAGACGGCCAGGTCGTCGTCGTTGTCACTCATACGTGTCACCAGGTCGGTCGCCCGCAAAAAAACTGTGTAGTCGTCGTACGCTGCCTCAGTCCGCGGCGGACTCCTCGGCCGACGGCGTCGGCGTGGTGCTGTCGCCCGAGATGGCGCGGCTCTGCAGCAGGATGAAGCCGAAGCCGACCTTCGCGGTGACGTCGAGGGCCATGAACAGCAGGGTCTCGACGTACAGGTTGACCAGGCCGGCACCCTCGGTGCCGACGATCCACAGGATGGGGTAGATGGCCCACGTCACGAGGATGACGTTCCGCAGCACGTTGAACGTGCCCCGGGCCTCCTCGTCGAGGTCGGCCGCTGCCTCGGTGAACACCGAGAACAGGTAGTACAGGAGGAGCACCATCGCGATGGTGCTGATGGTCCAGAACGCGTACCGCGCGATGCCGTCCTTCATCAGGGTCGCGCCCAGGCCGGTGACGATCATGAAGCCGTCGAGGCCGACGAGCGCGCCGATGTCACGGTTGCTGGCGCCGGCCAGCAGGCCGATGTCCAGCAGCAGCAGCGGCGTGGTGAACAGCCAGTCGGCGTACCGGGCCCAGTAGACCTCGAGGACGCCGTCGTTCGCGGCTGCGAAGCTGTTGTAGGATTCGCCGACCGGCACCTCCGTCAGGCCGAATCCGAAGAACATCGACAGGTACGACGCGGCCGCGATGCCCGGGATGAGGATGGTGATGATGTAGAACTCCTTCTTCTCGGGGTCCTGCACACCCCATCCCTTCGCGATGAAGACGACCATCCCGATAAGCATCAGTACAGTTCCGAGGGCTAGCCAGACGCCCTCGCCCTCTACGCCCAGTTCCGCTACCTGCATCGGGAACATACAGATTGTACTCCGGGGGCTATCATAAAGAGAATATTACCAAACTTGTTGGGCTTGCCGCCGTCGTTCGGTACCGAGTTGCACGAAATCTGGCCTGTTAGCGACATACGGTAACGTTTCGCACGAACACCAGTAGATTGATTCCGGAAAAGCTCGAAGCGAGCGACATGGCGAACGACAACCCGGCTGACGAGGAGGAAATCGAGGTCGAGACCGAGGAATCCATCGAGGCGACGGAGACCGAGTCGTCCGAGGCCGTCCTCGACGTCGAGTCCGCCGAACAGCAGACGGCCGACGTCGACGAGCTGCGCGACATCATCGAGGAGCAGAACGAGCGCATCGAGGACCTCGAGGACACGCTCCTCGATCTCTCGACGCGCGTCGCCGACGGCGACGGCACCGGCGTCTGCCCGGACTGCAACGGGCCGGTGGTGAAGCGGAACCCGCTGTTCCGGCGCGCACGCATCGAGTGCACGGAGTGCGGCCGGCAGTTCCACGAGTACTGACGCCGGGGCTCAGTCGCCGGCCGCGGCGACCGGCTCGCCGTGGCTCACCTCGTCGCCGAGCAGGTCCATGAACGTCGCCAGCCACTCGGGGTGGTCCGGCCACGCCTGCCCGGTGACGAGGTTGCCGTCGCGGACGACCCCGTCGACCCACGAGCAGCCGGCGGCCTCGCACTCCGCCCGGACGGCCGGGTACGACGTCATCTCGTAGCCGTCGAGGACGTCCGCCGCCGCGAGTATCTGCGGGCCGTGACACAGCGCCGCCACCGGCTTGTCCGCCTCGAAGAAGTGCCGCACCGCCTCGATGACGGGGTCGTGGGTCCGGAGGTACTCCGGCGCGCGCCCGCCCGGTACGCAGAGCGCGTCGTACGCCGCCGGGTCGACGTCCGCCATCGTCGCGTTCAGCTCGAAGTCGTGCCCGCGGGCCTCCATGTACGTCTGGTCGCCGCGGAAGTCGTGGACCGCGGTCTTGACCGTCTCGCCGGCCTCCTTCTCCGGACAGACGGCGTCGACGTCGTGGCCGACCGTCTGCAGCGTCTGGAACGGCACCATCACCTCGTAATCCTCCGAGAAGTCGCCGACGATCATCAGGATGTCCTTGCTCATTGGTACCACCATTCGAGCGTATCGAGCGGAATTAAATAAAGTCCACGGCGGCCGTACCGGGGGGTAGCTTTACGTCGACGCCTCCCGTCGGTCCGACTCCATCGACATGTCGAGTTACACCGTGACGGTCCCCGACGGCGAGGAACTGGGCATCCGGGTCGTCTGCGACGACCACGGGACCGCCGAGGAGTTCCGCCCCGAACGCCGGACGGTGGCGTTCTTCTGCGAGCGCTGCGGCTACGACATCGAGGTCGACGTCCGGGCGGCCGACGACCCGCGGGACCTCGGCGAGATGTGCTGAGCGGCGCACCGAGGGCGGCGCGGGACGACTCGTGTCCGACGCGGTCCTGATCGCCGTCGCCGCGGTCGTCGGCCTGCAGTTCCCGGCGGCGCTGCTCGTCAGGCTCGACGCCGGCCGACTGGACCTCGAACGACCGAACCGGTATCCCGCCGCCGTCGCGACGATTCTGCTGTTCGGCTGGGTCGTGCTCGCGTCCTACCTGGCCAGACGCGACGAGCTACCCAGGGCCGACGAGACGTCCGGGGTCGACCCCCCCGCCGGCGGCCACCGAACCGACGGCCCCCGACTCGTCTGGGCCGTCGACCCCGAGGGCCCCGCGTGGCCGCTTCGCCGGCTCCGACGCTGGGTCGCCGGCGTGGCCCGGCCGGTCTGGTGGGGCTGGTTCGTCGCGGTCCCGGCGGTCCTGCTGGCGGCGACCCTGCTCGTCGACCGCCGGATCGCCGCCGCGTACCTCTGGTACGCCGTTCTGTCGTCGCTGTCGGTCTGGGGGCTTTCCGGCTGGTGCAGCGACGTCGTGGTGACGGTCGATACCGACGCGGCGACGCTGACGGTCCTCCCGGTCGGCGGCGACCCCGACGACGGCCGGGAGTACGGCCTCGCGGCGCTCGAGTCGGCGCGGTTCGTCGACGTGGGCGCGGGCACGACCGTCGACTGTCGTTACGACCCGTGGTTCCTGCTGCGGCCAGGGACCGTGGTGGTCCCGGCAGAGGCGGCCGACGACCTCGCGGCGGCCCTGCGGGCGTGCGACGTCGCCGTCTCCGAACGGTCGGCGACCAACCCGGTCGTCGGCGGCCCGGAGCTCGCGACGCTCCGCTCGGCGGTTCTGCTGGCGGTGCTCGGCGTCGGTCCCGTCGTCCTGCTCGTCGCGTGAGGACGAGGCCGTGGTCGCCGCCAGTCAGACGTCCATCCGC
>JAHENN010000128.1 GCA_018609665.1 Haloarculaceae archaeon
ACGAAATCTTCAGTTCGCCCTCAGCGAGATCGACCGGATGTCCTCGGCGCTGGGCGTCCCGCGGTCCGTCCGGGAGGTGGCGTCGGTCATCTACCGGCGGGCGCTGGACGACGACCTCATCCGGGGGCGGTCCATCGAGGGCGTCGCCACCGCCGCGCTGTACGCCGCCTGCCGCCAGGAGGGCATCCCCCGTAGCCTCGACGAGGTCGCGGAGGTCGCCCGCGTCGAGCAGAAGGAGATCGGCCGCACCTACCGCTACATCGCCCAGGAACTGTCGCTCGGCCTCGAGCCGGTCGACCCCGTCCAGTACGTGCCGCGGTTCTGCTCGGAGCTCGGCCTCAGCGAGGAGGTCGAACAGAAGACCCGCGAGATCATCGAGGTGACCGCCGAGAAGGGGATGCTGTCGGGCAAGTCGCCGACCGGCTACGCCGCCGCGGCCATCTACGCCGCGTCGCTGCTGTGCAACGAAAAGAAGACCCAGCGGGAGGTCGCCGACGTCGCCCAGGTGACCGAGGTCACCATCCGCAACCGCTACCAGGAGCAGATCGAGGCGCTCGGCATCCACTGACGCCGTCGCGTCGCGCGACGACGACGCCGTCGGCCGAAACGGGCCCGCCGTTTCTCGTGGTTCCCCCACCGTTAACACGGTGTGGCGCCAATCTCGGGGCATGACAGTCTCCGAAACCGTCGCCGAGAGCGAGCTATCCGTCGAGGCCGACCTGCTGATGGGGCTGGAGTCGTACGTGACGACCGCCGGCCCCCGCGAGGAGCGCTTCGACGTCGAGGCACCGTTCAGCGGCGCGGTCATCGGGCAGCTACCGGCCTGCGACCCCGACGACGTCGAGGAGGCCTTCGAGCGGGCCGACCGCGCACAGACCGCCTGGGCCGACCGCTCCGTCGCGGAGCGGGCGGCGGTGTTCAAACGCTACCACGACCTCGTCATCGACCGCAGCGAGGAGCTGCTCGACGTCATCCAGGCCGAAAGCGGCAAGGCCCGCCGCCACGCCTACGAGGAGGTGCTCGACGTGGCCATCACGTCGCGACACTACGCCTACCGGGCGGCCGACTACCTCGAGAGCGAGTCCCGCCGGGCCGCGGTCCCGGGGCTGACCGAGACGACCGTCCACCACCACCCCGTCGGCGTCGTCGGCGTCATCTCGCCGTGGAACTACCCCCTGTCACTGGCGGTCTCCGACGCGATTCCGGCGCTGCTGGCGGGCAACAGCGTCGTCCTCAAGCCCGCCGAACAGACCTCCTACACCGCGCTGAAGGCCGTCGAACTGCTCCGGGAGGCCGGCCTGCCGCGGGACGCCTTCCAGGTGGTCACCGGCTTCGGCAAGCCGCTCGGGGAGCCGCTCATCGAGAACGCCGACTACGTCTGCTTCACCGGCTCCGGCGCGACGGGCCGCATCGTCGCCAGCCAGGCCGGCCAGCACCTCACCGACTGCTCGCTGGAGCTGGGCGGCAAGAACCCCGGCATCGTCCGCGCCGACGCCGACGTCGACCGGGCCGTCGAGGGGCTCATCCGCGGCTGTTTCACCAACGCCGGCCAGCTGTGTATCTCCATCGAGCGGCTCTACGTCCACGAGGACGTCTACGGCCGGTTCGTCGAGCGGTTCGTCGACGCCGTCGAGGCGATGCAGCTCGGCACCGACTACAGCCACGACGTCGACATGGGGAGTCTCGTCTCCGAACAGCAGCTCGAGAAGGTGACCGACCACGTCGAGGAGGCCAAGGCCGAGGGCGCGACGGTGCTGACCGGCGGCACCGCCCGCCCGGACCTGGGGCCGTACTTCTACGAGCCGACCGTCCTGACGGACGTCGACGAGTCGATGACGCTGTGCACCGAGGAGACGTTCGGCCCCGTCGTCGGAATCTACGAGTGGAGCGACGAGGACGACGTCGTCGAGCGGGCCAACGACTCCGACTACGGGCTGAACGCCTCGATCTGGACGGAGGACCTCGAGCGCGGCAGGGAGCTGGCGACGCGAATCGAGACCGGCACGGTCAACGTCAACGAAGCGTACGCGGCCGCGTGGGTGGCGCTGGACGCGCCGATGGGCGGCATGAAGGACTCCGGCATCGGGCGCCGCCACGGCGAACACGGCTTTATGAAGTACACCGAGTCCCAGACGGTCGCCGTCCAGAAGCGGCTCGGCATGACGAACCCGCCCGGGGTGCCGCACTGGCTGTACGCGCGGCTGATGAACGCGGCGCTGAAGCTCCAGCGCCGCGTGCCGGGACTGCGGTAGACGGGCGTTCTGTGCGTTCTGGTTGAGTGTGGGCTGTCGTGTCGCCTTGCGCGGGAGCGAACGACCGAGACGAGTCGGCGCGTCGGTCTATGCTGTGTATGCAGCGAACTGGGAAGCTCGTGTTGGACGCGACGTAGAGCCCGGGCAGGCACTTCCGTTCGTTCCACACGCTTCCTCAGTCGAACGTGACGGCCATCATCACCTCGTCGACGAACTCGCCGTCGATGCGGTAGTGGTCACGGCGGATGGCCTCGGTGTTCCAGCCGTGGGCCTCGAGGAACTCGATGCCGTCGGGGTTGGTAGCGGGAACGCTGTTGTACACCTTGTGGAAGCCCTGCCCGTCGGCCCACGCAAGCGCCCGCTCCATCAGCAGGCTGCCGATGCCACCGGCGCGGTACTCCTCGAGGACGCCCAGCGTGAGTTCGGCGTTGTGGGCCAGCTTCTCCAGTTGCGGCCGCTCGACGCCGCACCATGCCACCACCTCGTCGTCGACGGCCGCGACGAAGAACCGGCGGTCCTCGAGGTCGCCGTGGACGAGCGCGCTGTCGGCCGACAGCTGTCGGGCGACGTCCTCGGCGACGATGTAGCGCTTCTCGTCGGCCACCTGCCGCATCACGCCGACGACGCCCGAGATGTCCTCCTGTCGGGCGGGCCGAACCGTCACCTCGCGGCCGTCGACGCGGTGGCGCTCCTCGCCGGAGGCGTCGACGGCCGTCCGGAGTTCGCCGTCGACCTCCGTCAGCAGCCCGTCGCGTTTCATCACCGCCACCAGCTGTCGGTACCTGTCAGGGTCGGTCAGCAGGTCCGCCGCGAGCAGCTCCTCGTAGGTCGCGCCGTTCCGGGCGTCGACGAACTCGTAGAGCCGTCTGCGGTCCCGCGTCTCGAAGGTCGGCTCCTGGCCGGACATGAGTACCGGCAGTTTGTGCCGACATCTGCTTGAATCTTGTCACCCGATATCACGCCACAGCCGGCGTCGGACCGGAAGGCTTCTGTTCCCGACGGCGGCAGTGACGGTCGATGAGACTCCGTCGCGACCGGACGGCGCTGGCCGTCGCCGGGACGGTCGTCGTCGCGCTGACCGTCCGGCTGGCCTTTCTCGGGCGCCGCGTCGCCCACTTCGACGAGGCGCGGGTAGCCTACTGGACGCTGCGGTACGGCGAGACCGGCGTGCTGTTCTACCGGCCCATCATCCACGGGCCGCTGCTGCAGCATCTCAACGCCGCGCTGTTCGGGCTGTTCGGCGCCGGCGACCTCGTGATGCGGCTGGTGCCGGCGGTGGTCGGCGGGTTGCTGCCGCTCGCCGCGCTGCTGTTCCGCCACCGGCTCCGCCGGGAGGCGGTCGTCTCGCTGGCCGTTCTGCTCGCGCTGAACCCCGTTCTCGTCTACTACTCCCGGTTCATGCGCGGGGACATCGTCGCCGGCGGCGCCTCCTTCGTCGCCTTCGCCTGCCTGCTCCGGGCCGTGGATTTCGACGACGGCCGCTACCTCTACCCCGCGACAGTCGCGCTGGCGGTCGGGCTCGGCGCCAAGGAGAACGTCGTCGCGTATCTGCTGGCGTTCGTCGGCGCGGCGGGGCTGCTGTTGCACCGCCGGCTGCTGTTCGCGCGGTTCGACGGGGCGGCCCCGCTCGACGTCTGTCGCGGCTACCTGTGGTGGGCGGGCCGGGGCGTCCGCCGCCACGCCGCCGCGGTCGCCGGCAGCGTCGCCGCCTTCCTCGCGACGGTCGTCCTGATCTACGCCCCGCGGGGGAGTCTCCCCTCGAAGCGGCTCTACTACGCCTCCTGCGGCGAGGGCCACGAGGGGTACTTCGACGTGGCGGCGGCGCCAACGCTGGGCGACGCCGTCGCGAACCCGCTGCGGCTGCCGGAGCTGGTCGGCTTCACCGTCGGCTCGACCGCCGAACTGTACGCCTGCCAGTGGGTCACGCCGCGAACGGAGGACCCGAACCCGTACCTGGAGTTCCTCGGCGGGCTCTCGGCGACCACCCTCGAGGCGTCGACGGCGGTGGTCGTCCTCGCGGTCGCCGGCTTCCTCGGGACGGCCTACGCCGGCGACCGGCCCGACGATCTCGTTTCCTTCGCCTTCTACTGGGGGGCGGCCTCGCTGGTCGGCTACCCGTTCATCGCCGACATCGGCGGCGCCGGCTGGCTGGTCGTCCACGTGGTGCTGCCGCTGTCGATCCCGGCCGCCGTCGCCCTCGGCGTCGTCCTCCGGTGGGGCCGGGAGGCGCGGGCCGACGGCGACGCCGTCGGGCTGGCCGCCGCCGTCCTCGTCGTCGCGCTGGTCGTCTCGTCGACGGGCGCGACGGCCTACGCGACGGGCTTCGCCGCCCCGCAGGCCGACGACAACCCGCTGGTGCAGTACGCACAGCCGGCCGGCGACCTCGAGCCGACGCTGACCGACGCCCGGCGCGCCGCCGCCGACAACGAGGGGACCGACGTCGTCCTCTACGGCGAGCACCTCCACAACCCGGCCGACGACGAGCTGGTGCGGCGGCCGACCTGTTCGAACTGGTTCAACGCGCTGCCGCTGCCGTGGTACTTCGAGGCCGGCGACCTGACGGCCGGCTGTGCGCCGAACGGGACCGCCCTCGAGGCGGCGCTGGCGGAGGAGCCGCCGGTGATCGTCGCCCACGAGCGCGAACGGGCGGCCGTCGACGAGCGGGTCGGCGACGACTACGACGTCCGGGTCCACCGGATGCGGAGCCGGGACACGCCGTTCGTCTTCTACGTCGACGACTCGCGGCTGGAATAGTCGTCGCCCTCGGGGTCGGTCACGACCACCTCGCCGTCGACGACGTCGACGTTGATGAGCGTCTTCGCCGAGTACGGCGACTCCGCCAGCCGGTTCTCGCCGCCGACCTTCTTGATGACCGCGACGACGTCGACGAGGTCGGCGCCGATCTCCTCGAGGGCGCCGCAGACCGCCGTCAGCGTCCCGCCCGTCGAGAGCACGTCGTCCAGCACCAGCACGCTGTCGCCGGCCTCGACGTCGTTGATGTACATCTGGTTCTCCGAGTAGCCGGTCCGCTGGAACAGCGGCGTCTCCCCCTCGAGGCCGTACTCCCGCTTGCGGATGACCACCAGTGGGATGTCGGTCATCAGCGAGACGCCCGTCGAGATGTGGATGCCCATCGCCGCCGGCGTGACGATCTTGTCGACGTCCTCGAGTTCGGCCTTCCGGATGATCTTGATGACGATCTCCCGCAGCAGCTCCGGTTCGAGCATCGGGACGCCGTCGCTGATCGGGTGGACGAAGTAGTGGTAGCCGTCCTTCTCGATTATCGGCGCATCAAGCAGCGACCGCCGAAGCTGATCCATGTCGTGGGTTCTCGAAGCCGGAGTGAAAAGCTGGCGGTCCCGGCCGACGCGTCGCCCGGCCGTCACTCCGGCGGGCCGACCCAGACGTCCAGGATGGCCCGGTCGGTGCCGTCGTCGTGCCAGACGACGCGGACGGGCCGCTCGCCGGAGACGCCGGCCAGCCGGCAGGTGTCGTCGGCCGTCACCCGGCCCTGGCTCCACGGCCCGGCGTCGCAGGCCGCGTCGGTGCCGACGACCCGGACGGCGTCGGCCGGCAGCGGGTCGCCGCCGGCGTGGGTTATCGAGAGGGTCGCCGTCTCCGCGTCGTAGCCGTAGTCGAACTCGACGTCCGGAACCGTCGCGAACAGCTCCCCGGAGACGCCGTGGATGCCGGCGCCGACCACGGCCGACAGCACCGCCACTACCGCGATCATGCGGAGGACGTCGGCGGCCAGCGACGCGACGTTTGTTCCGGCGTTCGACATGGGCATCACCGAGACGACGGCGACGGTAAACCGGCGTGCTACCACGAAGGTGACTGCAGAATATAACCTCCCTCTCGGTTTCGAGCGTCGAAAGCCCTCAGCCGTCGAGCGTCGCGGCGAGTTCGGCGGCGATCCGGTCGCCGACGGCCCGCTTCGACCCCTCGTGTTCGGTCACGTCGTCGGCGCGGACGACGAGCACCCGCGTCGACTCCGACCCCATGACGCCGGCGTCGTTGGCGACGACGAACGACAGGTCGACGCGCTCGAGGGTCGCCCGTGCGGCCTCGACCATCGCGGCGTCGTCGCCGCCGGTTTCGAGCTTGAACCCGACGATGGGGAGGTCGGGATGCCGGTCGCGGACCGCGTCGATGAGCTTCGGCGTCGGCTCCAGCTCGAGCGCGAGGTCGCGGCCGGAGCGGATCTTCTCGTCGGCGGCCTCGACGGTGTAGTCGCCGACGGCGGCCGCCGACACCACGGCGTCGGCGTCGTCGGCGGCCGCGAGCACGGCGTCGCGCATCTCGGCGGCCCGCTCGACGGCCCGGACGTCGGCGTACGGCACCTCGGGGGCGTCGTGGACCAGCGTCACCTCGGCGCCGCGGACGTAGCAGGCCTTCGCGACCGCCCGCCCCGTCCGGCCGGAGGCGCGGTTGGTGATGACCCGGACGGGGTCGACCGGCTCGCTGGTCGGGCCGCTGGTGACGACGACGTGGTCGCCCGCCATCGGCCGGTCGCCGGCCGCGCGGGCCGTCTCGAGGACGATGGCCTCCTCGTCGGCGATCTTGGCCTTCTCCTCCTCGATCCGCGGGGCGACGAACGCGACGCCCCACGACTCGAGGGTGTCGATGGCCTCCAGTACCCCGGGGTGGTCGTACATCGGCTCGTGCATCGCCGGCGCGACGACGACCGGCACGTCGGCGCCGAGGGCGGTCGTCGCACAGGTGGTGACGGGCGTGTCGTCGACGGCGGCGGCCATCTTGCCGACGGTGTTGGCCGTCGACGGCGCCACCAGGAGCACGTCCGCCCAGCCGTCGCGGTTGCACAGCTCGACGTGCTCGACCGACCCCGTAATCTCGTCGACAACGGGGTTGTCGGTGGCGAACTCCAGCGCCCACGGGTGGACGATGCCGCGGGCGCCGTCGGTCATCACCGCCCGCACCGCGGCGCCGCGGCGCCGGAGTTCGTGGGCCAGCTCCACGGTCTTCACCGCCGCGATGGAGCCGCAGACCCCCAGCGCGACGTTGACGCCCTCGAGCATTAGCGGCGGTTCGGGCCGCGGCGACAAAAACCACCGTGCCGTCGGCGCCGGCATAAACCCGCGCCGCATGGCCGGGGCAACGTCGAAGCGCGTGTGGGGGCTTGGCGTGGTCATGTCGCTACGATTCCCCACCGAGGGCGACGCCTGGATCCGGGAGTACGGCGAACTGCTCGACGACAACGACGACTACGCCGACGCCGGCGCCGGCTGGGGCGTCGGCTTCGACGGCGACTTCCTCTTCGTCGTCGAGCCCGACGACGCCTACGACGGCCCGACGGCGCGGTTCTTCCTCGGGCTCGAGGACGGCGACTGCACGGGCGCTCACGCGGTCGACGACCCCGAGGCGGAGACGTACGGCTTCGCGTTCCGCGGCCCCTACACCAACTGGCGGCGGCTCTTCGAGGGCGAGCTGGGGCCGGTCGACGGGATGATGTCCGGCGCCTTCGAGATCGAGGGAGACATGCAGAAGGTGCTACAGTACAGCCGGGCGGCCGTCGAGATGACCGAGACGGGCCGCGACATCGACACCGACTTCGAGTACTGACGCCCGGCGGCCGCATCGGCGGAAGACGCCGGAGACGGCCGCTCCGTTACAATACCGGGCCGAGGTCCGGGTATAGCCAGGATTTCTTTTCACGATCCGGGTCGGCGACGGGAACGTTTGGACGGGTTTGTCAGAAGCTTTTCCGATGTCGTGTCAGGACCTGTCACGTGGTAGGTTCACATGAGCGACAAGGATAGATTCGACGATTCGCCCGTCTCCCGGCGACAGTTCTTCCGGCTGTCGGCGGCGACCGGCGCGGCGCTGTCGCTGCCCGGCAACGCGACCGCCAGCGCCGACGACGAGACGTTCACGACGGAGTACCAGTACGTTCTGAACCACACGCCGGCCGACCACGCCGTCCCGACGCTCGTCGAGTTCTCCGGCGAGACCGGACTGCGGGCCTTCGAGGCGCTGTCGGTCGGCCAGGAGGTCCACACGACGACGACGCCGACGACGGCGGCCTACGCCCAGCTGACGACGGCGGAGGCCCAGCAGGTCGCCGACCTCCCGGAGGCCAGCAACTTCCAGTTCTCGCCGGGCTCCAATCCGTTCTGGCGCATCGGCTACTACCCGCTGGGCGTCTTCCCCGAACCGCGGCGCTCGGTCGACTACATCGGCTTCGAACAACTCAAAGACGGCCTCGCCGAGCTCGAAGAGCGGTATCCCGACCGCATCCGCGTGAAGAACGTGGGACGGTCGCCCGGCCACTTCAACGACGCCACCGGCCGGCCGGACCCGAAGGGGATGTACGTCGCCGAGCTGACGAACTTCGACTCCGAGACCGACTTCGAGGACAAGGAGAAGGTGTTCTTCTCCTGTTCGCTGCACGGCCTGGAGATGGCCGGCCGGGAGACGGCCGCCCGGGTGCTGGAGAACGTCGCCCGGGGGTCCGAGAAGGACGTCCTCGAGGGCGAGGAGAAGGTCGAGCCGTACCTCGACGACGTGGTGGTCATCATGGGGTTCACCAACCCCGACGGCTGGGTCGCGCGCAACCCGCAGTACGAGTCGGGCTGGCAGCTGCTCGGGCCCGACGGCGTCCCGGGGGCGCCGCTGTACGAGCGGGGCAACGCCGAGGTGTTCGACACCAACCGCCAGTACCCCATCGAGGGGTACCTCCAGCCGAGCCACTTCCCGGCGCAGCCGAACGACCCCAAGAGCGAGGAGGAGGAGACGCCGACGTTCGTCAACGAGAAGGTGCCGGACGCGAAGGCGTTCGTCGACTTCTTCTCCGAGTACGAGAACCTCAACTACGGGGCGGACCTCCACGGCGGGCCGTCGTTCAACAACTTCGTGCTGGGGCTCATCAGCCAGAACCAGTTCGACACCCGCCAGCTCCACGAGGTCTACGAGATGTGTCTCAACATCGACGCCGTGCTGGAGGAGGCCCTGGAGCTCTGGACGACGGTCGGCGACCTCAACAAGCAGATATTCGGCGGCGGCGGGTTCACGCCCGGCCCCGGCAACTTCGGCTTCGTGCCGACCGACGGGTTCGACTACGCGACCATCTACGACACCATCGACTACACGGTGTCGGGGGCGTTCCTCGACTGGATGTCCCACCCCGAACCCATCGGGCTCGGGCTGACGACGCTGGACTTCGAGATGTCGTACAACCACATCACCGGCGGGAACGTCTACAACCCCGAGCTGTTCCGGATAGAGACGGACGGCTACCGGGTCGTCATCCGGACCATCACCGCCTTCGCGGTCAACAACTCCGACACGCCGAACACCGAAGACGAGTTCGCGACGGAGACTCAGACCGACGGCGAGTCGGTCGCCTACGTCACGACCGGCGAGGTCGGCACCGACGAGGACGCGCTCCTGGTGTCCAGCGACGACCTCGTCTTCGAGGAGTTCAGCGAGGTCGAGTCGCGGACCTTCACCGGCGTCCTCGGCCCCGGCGCGCCGGCCGCCCGGTCGGAGTCGACCCACACGTTCACCGCGCCCGACGACGCCGACCGCATCACGGCGACCGCCACCTGGAACGTCGACAGCACGCAGGACAACGAGCTCATTCTGCGTGACTCCGACGGCAACAGTATCGCCAGCTCGACCAACTTCAACCCCGTCGCTGGCGGCGAGCGCGTCCGCGCTTCCATCACCGGCGGCGAGGAGTACACGCTGGTGATGCAGACGTACGCGAACGTCGCCGCCAGATACGAGATCGAGGCGTCGCTGGAGGGGGCGACGACGACCGGCGGCAGCTCCACGCAGTCCACGGACGTGTCGCGCTCGACCGAGGAGCTCGCCGTCGGGGCCGGTACAACCGAGACCACCTTCGAGGTCGCCGGCGAGGGCCTCCACAGCATGGGCGTCGACGTCGAGATCGACGCCATAGCGGCCGACGCCGAGCTGGTCGACCCCGACGGCGAGGTGGTCGCCAGCTACGACGGCGTCCACGAGGAGGACGACCGGCTCGGCGGCAAGGACGGCGGCGTCCCGCCGTTCACCGTCTCCGACCCGCGGGAGGGGACCTGGACCCTCCGGCTCCGCAACCGCCTCGAGCAGGCCAAGCGCGGCCGGGTGACGTTCTGGACGCTGTCGTCGTCGTCGCCGAACCCGAACCCCGAGGGGGTGTTCGGCTACACGCAGCGCGACTACGAGGTGACGCCGCTGCGGTTCTTCGAGGACTACGAGGAGTTCGTCGAGGACGGCGGCACCGTCGAGCCGGTCACCGTCGACGAGGTGGCCAACGGCGCGCTCGTCGCGGGCGGCGAGCCCGCCTACGACCACGTCGTCGTCATCCACGACTACGGCGCCAACGGCGACAGCCAGCCGGGCAACGGCGAGTTCGGCTACCGCGGCGTCGACCACCCCGACGCCGGGTTCACCACGCCCGGCTACGTCGACGGCCTCGACGAGTTCGTCGATTCGGGCGGCAACCTCGTGCTCACCGACGCCGGGCTGAACCTGGTTCCGGAGCTGGAGAACGACCTCCTCGACGGGTCGCGGCTCGACGACGGCGCCGTCAACTCCGCCTCCAACTACGAGGTGGCGCGGTTCACCTCAAAGAACCTCGAGCACCCGCTCCTGACGGACGGCCGGCCCATCCAGAACCAGCTGTGGAAGACGGCGCCGCTGGGCTACCAGGCGTTCAACGGCGCCGCCGGCCAGGCGCCGATGTTCGCCGTCGACGAGCAGAGCCTGGCGGCGGCCGCCGGCGACAGCGTCGCGACGGTCGCCGGCTCCAACCGCGAGGGCGTCGTCGCCGCCTCCGTCACCCCCGACGAGAACACGGGACGGGGCGTCCACCTGATCGGCTCGCTGCTGCCGCGGCCGACGCAGGCGAACGTCCACGCCTTCGGCCTGCAGGACTACACGGTGACGTTCTTCGGGAACCTCATCCTGACGTCGGCGCTGGGGTTCCAGCAGGTCCGCGACACCGGCGACGAGGTCCGGACCTTCGCCCGCGGCGACGAGTGGGACCTCTCCGGCGTCGACCCGATCGACCCGCCGGCGCCCGCCTTCTCGGCGGACGGCTCCCGGCAGGACGACGCCAGCGTCTTCACGGGCGGCCAGACCAACCGCGTCCAGATTACCGTCTCCGACCTCGGCGGCGACATCGCCGACGACGCCGCGGTGACCGTCACCGACGAGATCCCGGACGGCTGGAGCGTCGACGAGCGGTTCGGCGACGTCGAGACGGTCGAGGGCAACACCGTCGTCCTCGGCACCGTCACGCCGAGCGAGGTCTCGGGAGACGATACCGTCACCCGGCGGTACTTCGCGGATGCCCCGGAGGGCGTCGGCGAGTCCGGCAGCTACACCTTCGGCCCCGCCGTCGCCGAGGTGACCATCGAGGGCGAGACCCTCACCGACCAGATCGCCGGCACCGAGACGGTCTACGTCGTCGGTGCGTCGACGGAGACCTGACGCGGCACACCCCCTCCGGCGGGAAATTAAAACCGCCGGAAATGTCCGGGGACCTTCCCCGTCGTTTGGACGCGTTTGTCAGAAGCTTTTGTATGCAACCGGGGGACCCGGAAGTGTGAGCCACACCCATGAGCGACGATGACAGGTTCGACGACGCCTCGATCTCGCGACGACGGTTCTTCCAGCTGTCGGCGGCGGCCGGCGCGGCGCTGTCGCTGCCCGGCAACGCGACCGCCAGCGCCGACGACGAGGCGTTCGCTGCCGAATATCAGTACGTCCTGAACCACACCCCGGCCGACCACGCCGTCCCGACGCTCGTCGAGTTCTCCGGCGAGACCGGCCTCCGAGCATTCGAGGCGCTAAACGTCGGCGAGTCGATTCACACGACGACGACGACGCCGACGACGGCGGCCTACGCCCAGCTGACGACGGCGGAGACCCAGCAGGTCGCCGACCTCCCGGAGGCCAGCAACTTCCAGTTCTCGCCGGGCTCCAATCCGTTCTGGCGCATCGGCTACTACCCGCTGGGCGTCTTCCCCGAACCGCGGCGGGCAGTCGATTATACTGGCTTCGAGCAGCTGAAGGACGGCCTCGCCGAACTCGAAGAGCGGTATCCCGACCGCATCCGCGTGAAGAACGTCGGCCGCTCTCCGGGCCACTACAACAACGCCACCGGCCGGCCGGACCCGAAGGGGATGTACGTCGCCGAGCTGACGAACTTCGACTCCGAGACCGACTTCGAGGACAAGGAGAAGATCTTCTTCTCCTGCTCGTTGCACGGCCTGGAGATGGCCGGCCGGGAGACCGGTGCCCGGGTGCTGGAGAACGCCGCCCGGGGGTCGGAGCCGGACGTCGCCGGCAGCGACGCGAAGCTGGCGCCGCTGCTGGACGACGTCGTGGTGATCATCGGCTTCACGAACCCGGACGGCTGGGCGGTCCGGAACCCCCAGTACGACTCCGGGTGGCAGCTGGCCGGCCCGGGGACTGGAACGCCGCGAGCGCCTGCGGCGCCGCTGTACGAGCGGGGCAACGCCGAGGTGTACGACACCAACCGCCAGTACCCCGTCGTCGGCTACATCGACCCCGCCCACTACCCGGCTGCGCCAGCCAGCTACGGCGCCGAGGAGCCGAGCTACGTCAACGAGAAGGTGCCGGATGCGAAGGCGCTCGTCGACTTCTTCCAGGACTACGAGAACCTCAACTACGGGGCGGACCTCCACGGCGGGCCGGTGTTCAACAACTTCGTCCTGGGGCTCATCAGCCAGGACCAGTTCGACACCCGCCAGCTCCACGAGGTGTACGAGATGTGCCTCAACATCGACGATACGCTGGAGACGGCGCTGGACACGTGGGCCACCGCAGGTGATCTCCGGACGTCGCTGATCGGCGAAGGCCAGTTCTCGCCGGTCCTCTTCGGTGTCCTGCCGGAGGAGGCGTTCGACTACGCGACCATCTACGACACCATCGACTACACCGTCTCCGGCGCGTTCCTCGACTGGATGGCCCACCCCGAACCCATCGGGCTGGACATGACGACGCTGGACTTCGAGATGTCGTTCAACCACATAACGGGTGGCAACGTCTACAACCCCGAGCTGTTCGAGATGGAGGTCACGGGCTACCGGGCGGCCATCCGGACCATCACACAGTTCGCGGTCGACAACTCCGACACGCCAACGACCAGCGACACCTTCGCCGTCGAGACGGAGACGGGGGGCGAGAACGTCGCCTTCGTGACCACCGGAGAGGTCGGGTCCCAGGCGGACCTGCTCCGGCGGTCGAGCGACCAGCTGGTGCTCTCGTCGTTCGAGTCAGTCAGGGACCTGAGCTACTCGGGAGTCATCGGCCCCGGTGCCACCGGTCCGGCAGCGACGACCGCCGAGCACTCGTTCACGCCGAAGGATCCGGAGGCCGTCCGCGTGGAGGCGACCGCGTCCTGGGGGGCCAACGCACAGGACAACGAGCTGTTCCTCGAGGACCCGGACGGCAACCGCATCGCGGGATCGACCAACCCGGGAGGCCCGGAGTCGATCACGGCCAGCATCGAGCCCGGGGTCGAGTACACACTCGTCATCGAGACCTACGCGAACGCCGCCTCCCAGTACGAGATTACCGGGAGCATCAGAAAAAGCGTCCGTGCGGACGGTGGGACGAACGACGGGGGCGACGAGACGACGGGAGAGACTACCGTCAGCGAACAGGTCGCCGCGACGGGGACGACCGTCGCAACCCACCAGGTCGGTACCGACCTGCACAGCATGACCGTCCACACACACGCACAGGACGCCGTGCTCGATCTCGAGCTCGTCAGGCCCGACGGCGAGGTCGTGTACAGCTTCGACGGGGTGACCGAAAAGCGGGTCGGCGGGAAGTGCTGTGGATTCCCGGAGTGGGTCGTCGACGACCCGCAACCGGGGACGTGGACGGTCCGCGTCGAGAACAAGCGAGAGACCGCACAGGCGTTCGACGTGATGTTCGCGACGCTGGCCGCGAACGGCGGCGGCGAGACCGAGACGCCGGACCCGAAGGCCGCTATCGGGTACGAGCAGCGCGACTACGAGGCGACACCGTTCGAGTTCTTCGAGGACTACGACGAGTTCGCCACCGGCGACATCGACCCCGTGACGGTCGAACAGGTCGCCGACGGTGCCCTCGAGAGCTACGACAACGCGGTCGTCATCCACGACTACACCCCTGAGGGCCGCGCGATGAAGGGCGCGTCCGGCGGCGAGTACACGGATGCACTCGACAGGTTCGTCGACTCGGGCGGCAACCTCGTGGTGACCGACACGGGGGCGTACCTGCTGGCGAAGCTGGACAACGACCTGGTCGACGGGACTGCCATCGACCGAACGGAGAACGTGAAACGGAGATTCTACGACGTAGCCCGGTACAAGAGCAAGAACCTGGATCACCCGCTGCTGACCGGGGCACGGCCGATCCAAGAGCAGCTATGGAAGGTCCAGCCGCTCGGCTACGCGGTCTCCGGGCAGGCACAGATGGACCTCATCGACGAGGCCGCGTTCGCCGATGCCGCCAACGACTCCGTCGCGTCGGTGGCCGCCCGGACCGACGGCCTCGTCGCAACCGGATCGTTCACCCCCGACGAGACCACCGGCACGGGCGTTCATTACATCTCCTCGCTGCTGCCACCGGGGAAACAGGAGAACCTCCATCCGTTCGGCCTGCAGAGCTACACCCTCACGTTCCTGGGCAACCTCGTGCTCACGTCGGCGCTCGGGTTCCAGCAGGTCCGCGAGGCCGGCGAGACGACCCGCCGGTACGGTCGCGGCGACGACTGGGAGGTCGAGGACATCGGCGACGGCGTCACGACGGAGTTCACCGCCGACGGCTCCCGGCGGGACGACGCCAGCGTCTTCACCGGCGGCCAGACCAACCGCGTCCAGATTACCGTCTCCGGGCTCGGCGGCGACGTCGGGCCGAACGACGAGGTGACCGTCACCGACGAGATTCCGGACGGCTGGACCGTCGACGAGCGGTTCGGCGACGTCGAGAGCGTCGAAAACGGCGTCGTCGACCTCGGCACCGTCACGCCGAGCGACGTCGACGGCGACAGCACCGTCACCCGGCGGTACTTCGCGGATGCCCCGGAGGGAGCCGGCGAGACCGGCAGCTACACCTTCGGGCCGGCGGAGGCGACCGTCACCATCGAGGGAACCGAGTTCACCGCCGAGGTCGCCGGCACCGAGACGGTCTACGTCGTCGGCGCCAGCACCGAGGCCTGACCGCGGTCCGCACCTTTTTTCGCCGCACCGTCCCACCGACGGGTATGTCGACCCACGCCTTCGTCGTCGGCGGCACGCGGTTCATCGGCCGCCACACGGTCGCGGAGTTCCGCGAGGCCGGCTACGACGTGACTATCTTCAACCGCGGCAGCCACGACAACCCCTTCGCCGACGACGACGCCGTCGCCCGCGTCGAGGGCGACCGGACCGTCGAGGCCGACCTCCGGCGGGCGGCGCTGGAGGTCGACCCCGACGTCGTCGTCGACTGCGTCGCCTACAGGCCACGGGACGTCCACGCCGCGACGGACATCTTCGCCGACGTCGACGCCTACGTGTACGTCTCCTCGGGGGCGGCCTACGGCGCCGAGCGCGTCCCGAAGCGGGAAGACGAGACGCCGCTGTGTGACTGCTCGGCGGAGGCGGCCGTCGACGACTCCCCGGAGACGTACGGCCCGCGGAAGGCCGGGGGCGACCGGGCGGTGTTCGCCGCCGCCGACCGCGGCGTGAACGCGATGTCGGTTCGGCCGCCGGTCGTCTACGGCCCGCACGACTACACCGAGCGGTTCGACTACTGGATCGACCGGGTCGACAGCCACGACCGCGTGGTGGTGCCGGGCGACGGAACGAACCTCTGGCATCTCGTCTACGTGAAGGACGTCGCCGCGGCCCTGCGGACGGTCGCCGAGGAGGGCCGCGCCGGCGAGGCGTACAACGTCGGCGACGGCCACGCGCCGACGCTCGGCGAGTGGGTGGGGCTGGTGGCCGACGCCTGCGGGACCACCGTCGAGCCGGTGTTCGCCGGCGGGCGCGAACTGGGCGCCGTCGGGCTCTCCCTCGAGGACTTCCCGCTGTACCGCGACCCGCCGCACCTGCTGTCGACGACGAAGCTGCGGGCGCTGGGGTGGGAGTCGACGGACCACGAGACGGCGCTGTCGGCGACGGTGGCCGACCACCGCGGGTCGGACCGGACCGGCCGCGACAACGGCCCCGGCCGCGATACCGAGGAGCGGCTGCTGGAGGTGCTCGGGACCGTCGAGTGAGCGTCCGCGGCGCTCCGTCTCAGTCGTCGTCGCCCATCAGGAGGGTGCCGGCGTGGGCCCGCTCGGCGAACAGCAGCGCGACCAGCCCGAAGATGATGACCGCGTAGGCGACGGCCGCGTAGAGGGCCTCCAGCTCGGAGCCGTACTCGGAGGTCCGGAAGATGATGGCCTTCCGGACCATCGCGATGACGCCCGTGTAGATGATGAGCCGGACGATGCGGCGGGTCTCGCTCTCCCGGACGTACGCCAGCACCGTCTGGTAGACCTCGACGATGATGAGCAGCAGCAGCCCGGTATCGATGAAGCCGACGACGACCGAGGGGTCGGTGATCTCGCCGCTCCGGACGGCCTCGGCGATCTGCAGTCCGAGGTCGCCGACGCCGATGGCGAACAGCAGCGCGAACACCGAGGCCGCGGCCAGCTCGATGCCGTGGACGAACCGGTCGGTCAGCTCGGAGAACCGCTCGGAGAGGGAGTCGGCGCCGGTCACCGTCTCCGTCGCGGCGGCCGCCGGGCCGGAGGTGGTCTGTTCCTCTTCGGTCATGTGTGGAGCGACGGTCGGCCGCCGGGCGGCGGACCGGGCCGGCGCGTGTCGTCTCGGATGGGGAGCGCGACCGGTTTAAACCCCGTGGTGGGCCGCCGGAACCGAGCGCGGAGGCCAAAGGTTTAGTCGCCACCTCGCGCAGAGTCGCTATGTTCGGGAAGTCAAAGTGGATCCGCCTGCCCCGGAGCGTCGTGCTGGGGCACGGCGTCCTCGACCGGACCGTCGAGGCCGTCGAGGAGCTGTCCCTCGGCGGGCGGCCGCTCATCGTCACCAGCCCGACGCCGCGGGAGCTGGCGGGCGACCGGCTGGTGGCGGCCTTCGAGGCGGCGGGCGCCGACCCGGCGGTCGTCACCGTCGAGTCGGCGACGTTCGGCGCCGTCGAGGAGGTGCTCGAGACGGCCGCGTCGGTCGACGCCGGCTTCCTCATCGGGCTCGGCGGCGGCAAGCCGATCGACATCGCGAAGATGGCGGCCGACGAGCGGGACTGCGGCTTCGTCTCCGTGCCGACCGCCGCCAGCCACGACGGCATCGTCTCCGGCCGTGGGTCGGTGCCGGAGGGCGACACCCGCCACTCCGTGGCCGCCGACCCGCCGCTTGCGGTCGTCGCCGACACCGAGCTCATCGCCGAGGCGCCGTGGCGGCTCACGACGGCCGGCTGTGCGGACATCGTCTCCAACTACACCGCGGTCAAGGACTGGCAGCTGGCCCGCCGGCTGAAGGACGTCCGGTACAGCGAGTACGCCGGGGCGCTGTCGCAGATGACCGCCGAACTGCTGGTCGACCGCGCCGACGCGATCAAGCGCGGCCTCGAGGAGTCCGCCTGGGTGGTCGCGAAGGCGCTGGTCTCTTCCGGCGTGGCGATGTCGATTGCCGGCTCCTCGCGGCCGGCCTCCGGCGCCGAACACCTCATCTCCCACCAGCTGGACCGCATCGCCCCGGAGGAGGCGCTGCACGGCCACCAGGTCGGTGTCGCCGCGGTCGTCACCGAGTACCTCCACACCGGCGAGGGCGGCGACTGGCGGCGGGTCCGGGACGCCCTGGCCGACATCGGCGCCCCGACGACCGCCGCCGGGCTCGGGGTCGACGGCGAGCGGTTCGTCGAGGCGATGACCTCCGCCCACGAGATCCGGGACCGCTACACAATCCTGGGCGACGGCATCAGCGAATCGGCAGCCATCGAGGCGGCGACGGTGACCGGCGTTCTCGACTGACCCGTCCGTCAGGCCGAAGTGGGCGGCCGCCGGCCGTCCCGTATGGGAACGACGCTGGACTCGCGGGAGACACAGGCCGCCGAGGTGCTGGACCGGCTGTACGACGAGTACCCCGAGCCGGAGATATCGCTGCGCTTCGACTCGCGGCTGGAGCTGCTGATCGCCGTCGTGCTGTCGGCGCAGTGCACCGACGAGCGGGTCAACTCGGTGACGGCCGACCTCTTCGAGAAGTACGACGGCGCCGCCGACTACGCCGCGGCCGACCAGGAGGAACTGGCCGCCGACATCGACTCCATCACCTACTACAACAACAAGGCCAGCTACATCAGGTCGGCCTGCGAGGACATCCTCGAGGAGCACGACGGCGAGGTGCCGGACACGATGTCGGAGCTGACCGACCTGGCGGGCGTCGGCCGGAAGACGGCCAACGTCGTTCTCCAGCACGGCCACGAGGTCGTCGAGGGGGTCGTCGTCGACACGCACGTCCAGCGCATCTCCCGCCGGCTGGGGCTGACCGACGCCGAGCGGCCCGCGAACATCGAGCCGGAGCTGATGGAGCTGGTCGACCGCGAGCACTGGAAGGAGCTGACCCACCTGTTCATCAGCCACGGCCGGGCGACGTGTACGGCGCGGAACCCCGACTGCGAGGACTGCGTCCTGGAGGACATCTGTCCGTCGTCGAAGCTGGACGGCGACGTCGACCTGGCGGACGGCAGCGAGTGGTGACCGTCACCGGAGGAGCAGCGTTCCGACGGCGACGACCGTCAGCGGCGTCAGCGACAGCGCGACGGCGTCGACGGTCGGGGACCGCGGCGCGAGGAACTCCCCCTGCCGGCGGGCGAACCGCGGCCGGGCAGCGATGGCGAGGTCGCCGCTGGACAGCGACCCCCAGAACGACAGCGCCAGCAGGACCGGGACGACGAGCGGCGACCCTGGCGGGAGGACGGCGCCGACGGCCCACGCGGCCGCCAGCGCCAGCGCCAGCGGGGCCACGGCGACGGCCCGGATGACCGGCGTCGGGGTGTCGGCGTCGAGCGTCGCGTTCACCCGGGCCAGCGGCTCCGGGTCGCCGTCCCACGA
>JAHENN010000129.1 GCA_018609665.1 Haloarculaceae archaeon
CCGGCCAGAAGCGCCGCCAGCCCGCAGAGCACTCCCGGACCGCGGCGGTCCCGCCACCAGCCGGCCGTCCCCGCCAGGTAGCCGGCGACGGCGCCGGCGACGACGCCGCCGCCGACCTTCGCCGTGTACAGCACCGCGTAGTTGCTCGAGGAGAACTCCGAGCCGTAGTAGTCCGACAGCAGCGCCGGGAAGTAGACGTACAGCGGCGAGGAGAAGGCCATCGCCGCGAGCACGAGGCCGACGAAGACGACCGGGCGGTCCGCGCGGCCGGCGGCGACGAGGCCGAACCGGAACAGCCCCGCCAGGAGGAAGGAGACGGCCATCACGCGCCGGCGGTCGAGCCGGTCGGTGACCTCCCCGAGGACGAGCCGCGAGACGCCGGCCGCGAGCGGCAGCAGCGTCGCCGCGGCGGTGGCGACGCCGGCGGTGAAGCCCAGTTCCTCGGCGAAGGCGACGACGTTGGCGACGACGACGAGGTCGGCGCCGGCCGCGGCGACGAACATCGCGTACAGCAGCCAGAACTGCCAGGTCGCGAGCGCCTCGCGGGTGGTGTAGTCGGCGCCCCGCAGCGACGCCGCCTCCGCCGGGTCGCCGGCCTCGAGCCACGCCTCGGGCGGGTCCCGCAGCAGGACCGCCCCGGCCAGCAGAACTACGAGGATGACGAGCCCCACGTTCCGGAGGACGTCGGGGTAGCCCTCGACGGTCGCGTTCGCCCGGACGTACGGCACCGCCAGGACGCTGCCGGCGGCGAAGGCCATCGTCCCCAGGCCGGTCGTCAGGCCGGTCCGGTCGGGGAACCACTTGACGGCGGTGTTCACCGCGACCGTGTAGACGATGCCGACGCCGACCGACCCCAGCGAGTAGAGGGCGTACAGCTGCGGGACCGTCCGGGCGTGGGCGAGGCCGACGTAGCCCCCGCCGGCCAGAAGCGCCGCCAGCCCGCAGAGCACTCCCGGACCGCGGCGGTCCCGCCACCAGCCGGCCGGGAACTGCGACAGCGACTGGAAGACGACGTACAGCGAGAACACCGCACCCAGCGCCGCCGGGGCGACGCCGAGCCGCTCCGACAGCGGCGGCGCGACCGACGACCAGACGTACTGGTAGGGGCTGACCGCCGCCATCATCGCGGTCGCCGCCGCGACCTGCCACCACCGCGAGAAGCCCAGCGCCTCCCGGGCCCGCCCGGCGTAGTCGACGCCTCCGTCGGCCATGTGTCGCCGCTCGCTCCCGCGGCACGTCAATCGCCCGGAGCCGGCGAGCCGCCGAGATATGCGCCCGGTGCATCCACGCGCCGGCGGCGCGGACGGACGGTCTCGGCCGGCGTTGCTCCCCGGACCGGCCGTTTGATGACCGGATAGTGGTGATACTCGTCGGGTAAGTTTTACGTAAGTTTTGTGTAGCTATCGTATCACCACCGTGCGTATCTTGTGGATACTACAAAACACTTATACCTCCACCTGTCATCGGTTCTAGTGTATTATGGTAAGTTATTACGACGCCGTGCTCGGGCTGATCCCGCTGTCGCTGGCCGGGCTGACGGCGGCGCTGGTCGTCGGGGGGCTCTCGCCGTCCGTCGCGGTTCCGCTGGCGTCGACGGTCGCGGTGGGGCTGATGGGCCACGCGATGTTCGTCAACGCCCCCGGCGCCGAGACGCCGCCGGCGGACGCCGGCCCCGCGGCCGAGTAGCCCCAGTCTCTAAGCCGGTCGCCGCCGAAGGCGGGGTATGACCGAGGTCCTGTTCCTGCGGAGCGACGAACTCGTCGACCTCGCGGAGCCGGCCGACTACGTCGAGGCGGTCCGGGCGGGCTACGAGAGCCACGGCAACGAGGGCAGCGCGGCACCGCGGACGAAGCTGGTCGCCGACGAGCCGCCCGGCATCTGCACCGGCTACCTGGCGGTGCTGCCGGAGGTCGGCGCCATGGGCGGCTACACGTACGCGGCGGGCTTCGACGACGAGGACGTCCACTTCGTGCTGCCGCTGTTCGACGCCGAGTCGGGGCGGCTGGTCGCGCTGCTGGACGGCGCCTCGACGAACCCGTTCAAGACCGGCGCGGCCGGCGCGGTCGGGGTCGACGCCCTCGCCCGCGAGGACGCGACGACGTGTGCGGTCGTCGGCTCCGGCGCCCAGGCCCGTGGCCAGCTGCGGGCGACGGCGACGGTCCGGGAGTTCGAGCGGGTCCGGGTGTACTCGCCGACGACGGCCCACCGGGAGGCCTTCGCCGCGGAGTTCGACGACCGGCTTTCGGCCGACGTCGCGGCGGTCGACTCGGCGGCCGACGCCCTCGCCGGCGCCGACGTCGTCATCACGGCCACGCGGGCCTCGGAGCCGGTGTTCGCCGACGGCGCCCTCCCGGACGGCGCCCACGTCACCGCCATGGGCCAGTACGACGCCGACAAGAACGAGCTGCCGCCGCGGACCGTCGCCCGCAGCACCTACGTCCCGGACCTGGAGGCCCGGGCGTTCCAGGACGCCGGGTCGTTCCTGGCGGCCCGCGAGGCCGGGCTCGTCGACGACGACCACGTCCACGCCGAGCTGGGCGAGGTGGTGGCGGGCACCGAGCCGGGACGGCCCGACGAGGAGGCGGTGACCGTCTTCGACAGCGGCGGCACCGGCATCGAGACGGTGGCGGCGGCGTGGATGCTGTACGAGCGGGCCCGCGAGCGGGGCCGCGGCCGGACGATCGAGTTCCTCCCCGGCAGCGAGGCGCTGACGGGCGACTAGAGGTACGGCGCGACGCCGACGGCCTCGACGACGGCGACGCCGGCGAGGACCGTCCCGAGCAGGTAGCCGGCGATGGCGCCGCCGTTCAAAAGCGGCAGCCCGGCGTGGGCCCGGCCCCTCGTCACCAGCCACAGCAGCACGGACAGCCCGCAGAGCGTCCCGACGGCCGCCCCCAGGGCCGGCAGCGTCACCGCCACCCCGGGCACCCCGAGCAGGCCGGCGCCGCCGGGCCGGAAGAACGCCGCCGACGCGACCAGGATGGTCGGGATGACCGCGTCGCCCAGCCCGATGAAGAGGGCGTCGCGGTCGAGCGGCTCCCCCGCCGGGTCGTCGGCCGCCTCCTCCTCGCCGTCCGACTCCTCGCCGCCCGGCCCGTCGGCACCAGCCGCCTCCGCGCTGGCCGACCCTCGGCCCGACCCGCCGGTACCGTCCGACTCCTCGCCGCCCGCCTCCTCGCCGTCTTCGAGCGTCGCCGGCCCGTCGTCGTCCAGGAAAGAGTACGACGCAGTCAGCGGGACGACGAAGACGACGGGCAGCCGGAGGTCCATCGCGCCGGAGGCCAGCGTGAGCATGTGTTCGGTGCCGTAGACGGAGACGGCGTCGTAGACGGCCAGGACGACCAACAGCAGCAGCGCGGGCGCGAGCCCGAAGCTGATGCCGAACAGGCCGGCGGCGCCGGCCCCCATGACGACGCCGGCGGCGTCGATGACGTACCACTCGGGGTACGCGAGCAGGCCGGCGCCGAGGAGGGCGGCGGCGGCGACCGCCGGGAGGTTCAGCCCGGCGACGGTGGCGACGGGCGGGACCGTCACCGAGAAGACGTAGAACGCCAGGAAGGCGGCGGCGAAGACGATGAGCCCCTGCAGCAACCGCTCGACGCCGAGCCGGATGGCGCCGATCATCACCGCCGTCGCGACGAGGATGGCGCCGACGTACAGCAGGCTGTTCGTCGGGTCGGAGGGGTCCTCGACGGTCTGGTAGCCGGCGTCGACGAACGGCTCGACCAGCGCGAGCGCGCCGGCCTGGACCACAAGAAAGAGCCCGACCGTGGCCGCGGCGGCGACGTATGCCCGCTTCATACCCGTCCGTCCGGCGGAGCCCGCTTGGTCGTTGTGATTCAGTCGGCGTAGAGCCGGTCGCCGAGCAGGCTCGGCGGCGCGACGCCGTCGGCCGTCGCGACGGCGACGTACGGCCGCTCGACGGGGCCGAACACGTCGACCACCCGGCCGACGTCGTCGAGTTCGCGGTCGACGACCCGCTCGCCCAGCTCCGGGTGGTCCGCGTCGGGACATCGGACGACCGCCAGTCCCTGTGCCGTCCGGACCACCTCGCCGAGGGGCCTCATTCGCGGATCGCCGAGACGTAGGCGGCGATGGCCCCCAGCAGGTCCGACTTGGTGGCGTCGTCGGCGCCCTTGACGACGACGCGCCCGCGGGGCTCGTGCTCCCGCGGGTACGTCGCGTCGCGCTCGATGACCGCGTCGTAGCCCACCTGCTGGACCGCCTGGGCGATCTCGTCGACGGTCGGCTCCGGGACCGCCAGTTCCTCGGCGACCCGGCGGCCCTCGCTCCGGGAGCAGGCGGCGTCGAGGTAGGCGGGCCAGATGACGTTCTCGACCATGTCCGGCCGTGGGCGGCCGCCGCGTAAAAAGCGGCCGATTGTCGCTACCGGCGGGCGAAGGCGGCGGCCGACAGCAGCGCGACGAGCGCCGCGACGGCACCCAGCCCGGGGCCGCCGGCGTCCGTGCCGGGGTCGGTCGGCGTTTCCGTCGCCGTCGGCGTCTCGGTTGCCGTCGGCGTCCCGGTCGCCGTCGATTCGGCGAACGCCCCGGGGTGGAACGCCTCCGCCATCGCCAGCAGCGGCTCGACGACCCGCGGCGCCGCCTGGCTGACGAGGTTCGCGTCGACCTCGAGGACCCGGCCGTTCTCGACCGCCGTCGTCGAGGCGAACGGCTCCCGCTCGGCGTCGAGGGAGGCCTCGTCGTCGGTGGTCACGATCCACTCGGGGTCGGCCTCGGCGACGGTCTCGTCGCCTATCTGTTCGAAGCCCTCGATGCCGGCCGTCGCGGCGAGGTTCTCGCCGCCGGCCGTCTCGACGATGTCGCCGATGAACGTCCCGTTGCCGGCGGCGGTCCCGAAGAAGTAGTAGAGCACGCCAGGGCGCTCGCGGTCGGCGACCGTCTCCCGGACCGTCTCGACGTCGTCCCGCATCGACGCGACGGTCTCGTCGGCGGCCGCACACGAGCCGACGAGGTGTCCGTACAGCTCCGTCTTCGCGTAGATGTCCTCGAACGACGACTCGAAGTCGGACTGGTACACCGTCAGGCCGGCGTCGCGGAGCTGTTCGATTGTCTCCGGCGGGGTGAAGTTCGGTGCCAACACGAGGTCGGGGTCGAGTTCGACCACCGTCTCGACGTCGACGCTCCGGCCGTCCTCGGAGAGCACGCCGGTCCGCCGCTCGGAGCCCTCGAGATACGACGTGTACGACCGGACCGGCATCCCGGTGACGGCCTCCTCGGCGTCGAGTTCCCACAGCGTCTGTGCGGAGGCCGCATCCAGGACGACCACCGCCTCGGGCGGCTCCGCGACGGTTACCTCGGTTCCGGTGGCGTCGGTCGCCGAGACGGGGTAGCTACAGTCGCCGCCGTCGTGTCCGGCCGAGACCGGGACGGCGACGCCGGCGGCCAGCGAGACGGCGAGCACCGCGGCGAGGAAAACGGGTCGGCACCTGTCGGTCATTACCAGACCGACAGCCGCACACAATAAGTATTTGTCTAGAGCAAGTAGCGTTGTCATGGTCCTTCGACGGACGGCGGCGTGGTCGGCAGGGCTCGCCGGGCTGCTCGTCGCCGTCGTGGCGACGAGCGCGACCGTCGGGCAGGCGGAGATCGGCCGCCGGGCGGTGGTGGCCGCCGTGCTGGAGGGGGTCGCGGTGCCGGCTCCGACGGCCGACGGGGTGGTCTGGTACCGTCCGTTCGAGGTCGCGGTCCCGGAGACGACGGCCGTCATCGTCCGCCGGATTCGGCTGCCGCGGATCGCTCTCGGCGCCGTCGTCGGCTTCGCGCTGGCGCTGGCCGGGGCCGTCATGCAGGGCTTCTTCCGGAACCCGATGGCCGACCCCTCCATTATCGGCGTCTCGACGGGCGCCGCCGTCGGCGCCGTCGCCTTCATCGTCCTGCCGGTGTCGGTCCCGTTCGGGCTGCCGGCCGCCGCCTTCGTTGGCGCCCTGCTTTCGGCCTTCGGCGTCTACCTCATCGCCACCGAGGGCGGCCGGACGCCGGTCGCCACGCTGCTTCTGGCCGGCGTCGCCGTCCAGGCGTTTCTCGGGGCCGTCATCTCGTATCTGCTGCTGCAGGCCGGCGACGGCCTCGAGACGGCCGTCTACTGGCTGATGGGCCACCTCCAGAACGGCACCTGGGGCCGGGTCCGGGTCGCGCTGCCGGTCGTCGCGGTGCTGTTCGTGGTCCTGCTCGCACACGCGAGCGAACTGAACGCCCTGCTGCTCGGCGAGGAAGAGGCCCACACGCTCGGCGTCGAGGTCGAGCGGACGAAGCGGCTCCTGCTGGCGGCGTCCAGCGTCGTCACCGCCGCCGCCGTCGCCGTCGCCGGCGTCATCGGCTTCGTCGGCCTCATCGTCCCGCACGTGATGCGGCTGCTCGTCGGCCCGGACCACCGGATCCTGCTGCCGACGAGCGCGCTCGCAGGAGCGGTCTTCCTCGTGGCGACCGACACCGTCGCGCGGATGGGCCCCGCCGAGATGCCCGTCGGCATCATCACCGCCGCCCTCGGGGCGCCCTTCTTTCTCTATCTCCTCCGGAACCGGGAGGTGCACGCGCTGTGATACGCCTCGAGGACGTCACGGTCGAACTCGGCGGGACGACCGTCCTCGAGTCGGTGTCGACGACCGTCGAGGCGGGGCGGTTCCTCGCGCTCGTGGGGCCGAACGGGGCCGGGAAGACGACGCTGCTGCGGACCTGCAACGGGGTGCTGACGCCGGACGACGGCGCCGTCGCCGTCGACGGCGAGCCCGTCGCCTCGCTGTCGGCGCGGGCGCTGGGCCGGACCGTCGCGACCGTCCCCCAGGAGACGAACCTCGCCTTCGACTTCGACGTCAGGGACGTCGTCACGATGGGCCGAACGCCGCACCGCTCGCGGTTCGCGACCGCCGACGACGCCGACCGCGAGGCCGTCGAGGCCGCCCTCGAACGGACCGGGACGGCACAGTTTGCCGACCGCTCGGTCGGCGAGCTGAGCGGCGGCGAGCGCCAGCGCGTCCTGCTGGCGCGGGCGCTGGCGCAGTCGACGCCGGTGCTGTTGCTGGACGAACCGACCGCCAGCCTCGACATCGACCACCAGGTCCGGACCCTGTCGCTGGCGCGGGAGCTGGCTGCCGACGGCCGGACGGTCGTCGCCGCCATCCACGACCTCGACCTGGCGGCGCGGTTCTGCGACGCGGTCGCGCTGCTCGCGGACGGCCGGCTGCTGGCGACCGGGCCGCCGGAGGCGGTGTTCACCGCCGACCGCCTCGAGTCGGCCTTCGGCGTCCGGACCGCGGTCACGACGAACCCGACGACGGGGACGACGACCGCGACGCCGCTGCCAGAGGCGTCGTCGACCGACCGCCGGGTCCACGTCCTCGGCGGCGGCCGTCGGGCCGCCCGCGTGGTCGGACGGCTCGCCGGAGCGGGCGCGACGGTGACCGCGGGCGTGCTCCCGGCCGGCGACGTC
>JAHENN010000130.1 GCA_018609665.1 Haloarculaceae archaeon
AGCATCGGCGCGAGCGCAGCGAGCGCCGTTCCCCGACGGCGAGGCCGGAGGCCGAGCCGTCGGCCTTTTTTCGTCGACGTTTTTTGCCGGGGTTCGAGGCGAGCGGCCGTGCCGCTCGCCGAGGACCCCGATAAAAAAGGTCGGTGCGAAGCGTTTTGCCCAATGCCGTCCAACCAGGGGACGTGACCGCGGTCGACGAGTGGGAGGCAGAGCTGGAGGCGGCCGGAGAGCTGACCAGCGACGCGGCCGACGCCATCATCGCGGCCCACGGCGACCGCGGCGTCCGCGCCATCGAGGCGGTCGGCGAGCGGCGGGTAAAGGAGTACCGCGACTTCACCGTCGTCGTCGGCCACTCCGAGGAGCACGTCGTCGAGGACGGCGGCTGCGAGTGCGAGGACGCCCGGTACAACCTCGACCCCGAGGACCCGACGGAGCTGTGCTGGCACGTCATCGCCGCGAAGGTGGCCCGGCGCGTCGACGCCGTCGACCACCACGACATGTGGTACTCGGAGGTCCGGGAGTTCCTGTAGCTCCGACGCGAGGGTACTGTTTGGTATCGAGTGTATCCAAACTTCTCTCGATGGTCCGAGATGGAATAGAATTTATTGGTGCCTTCCATCGCCGCCCACAGGCTTACCGAGCGTCCCGCCGTTCGTCCGGGTGGGCGTTGCGTTCCACGTAACGACCGGCTCCGGACCAGAGCCGCAACGCCCATCTCCCCGGCTGTCCGTCGGTGGCTCCCCTCCGTCGGCGCTTTCCTCCCCCTCTCACAGCGCGCTCAGCTGGACGTCGAGGAGGAGCCACAGCCCCGCCAGCCACGCCTGGAAGACGAGCGACCCGAGCGCCGACAGCGCCACGAACGTCGCGTCGTCCATGTCCGCGAGGCCGGCCGGGACGGTGAGCATCCCGCGGGTGAACAGCAGGGCGTTCGAGACGGGGACGGCGACGGGACCCCACCGCTCGAACCAGCCGTCGAAGCGCTCGAGTCGCTCCTCGGAGACCCGGAACCACGACCGCGAGAGGAGGTACTCCCGGCCGGCCCGCTTGGCGACGGTGAACAGCGCGAACTGCCCGACCGTCGCGCCGACGACCGCCACGCCGATGACGGCCGCGACGGCCGCGTAGTCGCCCGGGCCGTCGGCCAGCAGCGCGATTCCGGCCGGCACCAGCGCCTCGCTCGGCGCGAAGTACAGCAGCATCGCCCCCTCGAGGACGAGGATGAGGAACAGCGCCAGGAGGCCGTAGCGGTCCAGCAGCCGCTCGGCGAACGCCGAGTCGGCGACGGCGAAGAGGTAGACGCCCGCGACGAGACAGGCGAGCGTCACCCCGACGGCGAGGTGGAGGACGTACCGCTCGAGGAGCGTCCGGAGGCGGGCGACGGGCGCGGCGGCCATTCGTTCCCACCGGACGGTCACGGACGTTAAATGCGTTGTGTGTCGGGCGGCGCGGGCGGGTCGCGGCGGGAGCGACGCGCCTTTGCCGGACGCGTCCCGAGCGCCGGCATGGACACGACGAACCGTCCCCGGCGGCTCCGGGCGGACGGAATCCGGTCGCTGGTCAGCGAGACCGAACTGCGGGCGTCGGACCTCATCGCGCCGGTGTTCGTCGACGCGACGACCGACGAGCGCGTGGCCATCGAGTCGATGCCGGGTCAGGAGCGCGTGCCCGTCGCCGAGAGCGTCGCCCGCGCCCGCGAAGTGGTTGAGGCGGGCGTCGAGGCCGTGATGGTGTTCGGCGTCCCCGAGTCGAAGGACGCCGACGGTAGTCGCGCCTGGGCCGACGACGGCGTCGTCCAGCGGGCCGTCGACCGCATCACCGACGAGACGGACCTGTACGTCGTCACCGACGTCTGCATGTGCGAGTACACCGACCACGGCCACTGCGGCGTTCTTGAGGACGGCGCCCGCGAGGCCCCCGAGTTAACCGTCGACAACGACGCGACGCTGGAGTCGCTGGGCCGCATCGCCGTCTCCCACGCCGAGGCCGGCGCCGACATGGTCGCCCCCTCCGGGATGATGGACGGCATGGTCGGCGCGGTCCGGGAGGCGCTGGACGCCGCCGGCCACGAGAACCTGCCGGTGATGTCCTACGCCGCGAAGTACGAGTCGGCCTTCTACGGCCCGTTCCGGGACGCCGCCGACGGCGCCCCGGCCTTCGGCGACCGCCGGCACTACCAGATGGACCCCGCAAACGCCCGCGAGGCCGCGCGGGAGGTCCGGCTGGACGTCGAGCAGGGCGCCGACGTGGTGATGGTGAAGCCGGCGCTGCCGTACCTCGACGTCGTCGCGGCGGTCCGGCGGGAGTTCGACCACCCCGTCGCCGCCTACAACGTCTCCGGGGAGTACGCGATGCTACACGCCGCCGCCGAGAAGGGATGGCTCGACCTCGAGGCCGTCGCATACGAGTCGTTGCTGTCGATCAAGCGCGCCGGCGCCGACCTCATCCTGACGTACTTCGCCGAGGACGTCGCCGGGCGGCTGTAGCGTCTCGGGCGCGCGCCGTCTCCGGCGGCCGGCCGGCGCGACCGCCGGTGGACGGCCGTCCAGCAACGATGCAATACGTGCCGCACTTTTCGAATTCGTACATCCTTATACTGGTATTATTCTTCCCAAGATACCGGGTTCGTCCAGCAGAACGGCCGGAAAATTGGATTCTTCAACGCCTGGTTTTATGTACGTGAATTCCGGTACATCAGAGCGTGATGGTAACCCAATCGACGCAAAAACGCGGAGCAGTATGGACGAACGGTGAGTCGCTCTCGGAGGTGACCGACACATGTTAGGCCTCCTGCTGCAGTCGAGCGTGGACGAGGTGGCGGCCGCGGTCGACGAGACGTGGATTCTCACGGTGACGTTCCTCATCTTCTTCATGCACGCCGGCTTCGCGATGCTGGAGTCGGGACAGGTCCGCTCGAAGAACGTCGCCAACCAGCTGACGAAGAACATGCTGACGTGGGCCGTCGGCGTCACGGTGTTCTTCGTGATCGGCACCGGCATCGAGGCGCTGGCGTCCGGCGGTGGGTTCGCGCCCGCCGCCGGCGGCGGCGACTACGTCAACTGGCTCTACGGGGCCGTCTTCGCGATGACCGCCGCGACCATCGTCTCCGGCGCCGTCGCGGGACGCGCCAAGCTCCGTGCGTACATGACGTACACGTTCCTGCTGGCGGCGGTCATCTACCCGGTCATCACGGGCTTCACGTGGGCCGCGGGTGCCTACCCCGTCGGCGTGGAGGCCGGGACGACCCCGGGAACGACCGGCCTCGTCGAGCGGCTGGTCGGCACCCCGTTCGCCGACTTCGCCGGCGGGATGATCGTCCACGGGATGGGCGGCATCGCCGGCCTGACGGCCGCGGCCCTCCTCGGCCCGCGGATGGACCGGTACGACGATAACGGCTCGGTGAACGTCATCCCGGGCCACTCGATGACGTTCGCGGTGCTGGGGACGCTGATGCTCTGCTTCGGCTGGTACGGCTTCAACGTCGGCACCGCCGCCGCCTTCGCCACCGGCGGGTCCGGCCTGGAGGGTACCCTGGGCCAGGCGGCCATGACCACGACGGTCGCGATGGCGATGGGCGCAATCGGCTCCGCGGCCGTCTCGCTCGTCAGGTCCGGCAAGGTCGACACCCTCTACACCGCAAACGGGATGCTCGCCGGACTGGCGGCCATCACCGCCATCCCGAACACGACCCACTGGTGGGGCGCCTTCCTCGTCGGCACCCTCGCCGGCGTCCAGTTACCCATCGTCTTCGACTTCGTCTCCGAGCGGCTCGGCATCGACGACGTCTGTGCGGTCTTCCCCGTTCACGGCAGTGCGGGCATGCTCGGTGCACTCCTGATGCCGTTCGTCGCGCTGCCGGGAGCTCTCGGCGAGGGAGTGACGGTCGTCGACCAGTTCCTCGCCCAACTCGCCGGCGTCGTCATCATCGGTGGCTGGACGATCACCGCGACCGCCCTCGTCTGGTTCGTGCTGAAGCTGGCCGGGCAGGCCCGCGTCTCCCCAGAGCACGAGCAGAACGGCCTCGACATCTCCGAGCACGGTACCAACACCTACCCCGAGTTCGGCCGCGGCTCCAGCGGGCCGACCGCCACCGACGGGGGCCGCGTCGTCGGTGACGACGGACTGGTCGAGGACGAGGGTATCGTCCGCCCCGACGGCGGCGTCGCCAACGACGGCGGCATCAGGATGGTGATGGCGTTCA
>JAHENN010000131.1 GCA_018609665.1 Haloarculaceae archaeon
CGCATCGACGCGGGCAACATGAACGACCTCACGGTCGCGGCCCACGCCGAGGCGCTCAAGGGGGTCGTCGGTTCGGGCGACGAGGGGCTCTGCGACGCCGGCGACGTCGACGCCGACCGTTTCGCCGCCCGCGTGGCCGCCCGGCTCGACGCCGACGCGACCGTCCGGGCCCGCCACGGCGCCGACGGCGACGACGACCTGGTGGCCGCCGCCAGCATCGTCGCCAAGAGCGCCCGCGAGGCCCACGTCGCGGCGCTTCGGGAGGAGTTCGGCGCCGTCGGCAGCGGCTACCCGAGCGACCCGACCACCCGCGCGTTCCTCCGCGAGCACGTGGCGACGACCGGCGACCTGCCGGCCTGTGCCCGCGCGTCGTGGTCGACCTGCGAGGACCTGCTCGCGGCCGCCGAGCAGTCGACCCTGGAGACGTTCTGAGGCCGTCCCACGGCAATTTAAGTCGGGCAGGCGAGAACGCTTTTATATGCGCGTGCTCGTCGTCGGCGGAACCGGCTTCATCGGCGAGGTACTGTGTGCGGAACTCGACGAGCGGGGCCACGAGGTGACCGCCCTCTCCCGGAATCCGGAGTCGGGCGACCTGCCGGCCGGCGTCGAGCGGGTCGCCGGCGACGTCACCGACTACGACTCCATCGCGCGGGCCTTCGAGGGCCAGGACGCCGCCGTCAACCTGGTGGCGCTGTCGCCGCTGTTCCGGCCGGCGGGCGACGACGAGGCGCACTTCACCGTCCACCGGGACGGCACCGAACACGTCGTCCGGGCCGCCGAGGCCCACGACGTCCCGCGCTTGCTGCAGATGAGCGCTCTCGGCGCCGACCCCGAGGGCGACACCGCCTACATCCGCTCGAAGGGGCTGGCCGAGGCGATCGTCCGGGAGTCGGACCTCGAGTGGACGGTCTTTCGGCCCTCGGTGGTGTTCGGCGACGGCGGGGAGTTCATCCCGTACACCAAGCGGCTGGCGCCGCCCTATCTGACGCCGCTGCCGGGCGGCGGGAAAACGCGGTTCCAGCCGATCTGGGTCGGCGACCTCGTGCCGATGCTGGCCGACGCCGTCGAGGGGACCGTCCCCGACGACGGGCCGGAGCCACAGTTGGACGACGAGCTGACGCCGGCGGTCCGGCCGGCCGACGACGACAACCCCCACGCCGGCGCGACCTACGAGGTCGGCGGCCCGGAGGTGCTGACGCTGGCGGAGGTGGCGCGGCTGGCCCACGGCGCCGACGGCAAGCCGGTCGACGTCGTTTCGGTTCCGATGCCGCTGGCGAAAATCGGGCTGTCGTCGCTGGACGCCGTCCCGGTCGGCGTGCTGGACGCGCTGCCGGGCGTCCCGCGGATGGGGTCGGACCAGTACCGCTCGTTACAGCTCGACAACACGACCGACGACAACGACGTCGACGTCTTCGGCGTCGAGCCCGCGGAGCTACGGGCGGTCGCCGACTACCTCGACGTCGACCCCGAGACGGTCGGAATCTGACGATACCGCTCGCCGGCTCGCCGGTGGTCTCGCCGTCGTCGGCCGTCCGTCCGACGTTGGCCGAAAGCTTATCCTTCCGGTGGACAGCTATCTTCGGTAAGGAACTCGCATGAAACTGGCAATGATAGGCTTCGGGCAGGCCGGGGGGAAGATCCTCGACCGGTTCCTGGAGTACGACACCACCCGCGGGACGGGTATCGTCGGCCACGCCGTCGCCGTGAACACCGCGAAAGCGGACCTCCTCGGGCTCGACTACGTCCCCGAGGAGCACCGCGTTCTCATCGGCCAGTCGGTGGTGAAGGGCCACGGCGCCGGCACCGAACCGGAACTCGGCGAGCGGTGCACCCGCGAGGACATGGAGGAGATCCAGTCGGCCATCGACCGGATGACGACCAGCGAGATCGACGCGTTCCTCATCATGGCCGGGCTGGGCGGGGGGACCGGCAGCGGCGGGGCGCCGCTTCTGGCCGACCACCTCCAGCGGCTCTACGTCGAGCCGGTCTACGGGCTCGGCATCCTCCCCGCCAAGGACGAGGGCGGTATCTACAACCGCAACGCCGCCAAGTCGTTCCAGAACTTCGTCGAGTCGGTCGACAACCTGCTGGCGTTCGACAACGACGCGTTCAAGACCGGCGGCGAGAGCCTCCAGCAGGGATACACGGAGATCAACGACGAGATCGCCTCCCGGTTCGGGGCGCTGTTCTCCGCCGGGGAAATCGAGGCGCTCGGCGACGACGTCGCCGAGAGCGTCGTCGACGCCTCCGAGATCATCAACACGCTCGGCGACTACGGCATCACCTCGATCGGCTACGCCAGCGAGGAGGTCGAAACCCAGGATTCCGGCCTGCTGGACCGGCTCCGCGGCGGCAACGACGACAACGGTCTGACGACCGCCGGCGACGCCACCAACCGAATCACCTCGCTGGTCCGGAAGGCGACGCTCGGCAAGCTCACGCTCCAGTGCGAGCCCGACTCCACGCAGCGGGCGCTGCTGCTCGTGTCCGGGCCGCCGGAGGCGCTGAACCGGAAGGGCATCGACAAGGCCCGCAAGTGGCTCGAGGAGTCGACCGACTGTCTGGAGGTCCGGGCCGGCGACTACCCGCTGCCCAGCGAGAGCCGGGTGGCGGCCATCGTCGTCCTCTCGGGGGTGACCGACGTCCCCCGGGTCCGGGAGATGCAGCGGCTGGCCATCGAGGCCGAGGAGAACGTCGAGCAGCTCCGGGCCTCCAGCAAGGACGACCTCGACAGCCTCATCGAGTACGGTGACGATGAAGCGTGAGGGGCTGGCGGTTTTCCTCGCGGTCGGGCTGCTGGCGTCGGCGCTGGCCGGGCCGGTCGCCGCCGTCGACAGCAGCCCGCAGACGGCCCCCGACGAATCCGAGGTCGGCTCGGAGTTCGACGCCACCTACGATCTGACGAACCTCTTCGACGAGTTCGAGCGGTGGACGCTGGTGGGGGAGACGGATCTCGAGAACGTCACCTGGACCGTCCAGCAGTACGACCAGGCCGGCAACCAGGTCGCCCAGGACTCCTACAACGGGCAGACGTTCTCCCAGCGGATCGACATCGAAAGCGGCGTGAGCCGGGTCGAGGTCCGGGTCACCGGCACGACGCCGGGCTTCGGGACGCCGACGTACGACCCGCCCCAGCGGTTCACCGCCGCCGACTTCCGGCTCGAACGGGAGGGCGGCACCCAGCAGGCGATCAACAGCCACGAGACCCACCACTACACCCAGGAGAGCAGCACGACCCGGCAGAACGTCGAGCAGGCCGAGCGGGCGGTCGAGCGGTTCGGCGACGAGCAGAGCCGGGAGACGTTCCAGCGGGCGGTGTCGGCCTTCGAGGCGAGCAACTACGACAACGCCGACCAGCTGGCCGACGAGGCCGAGAGCGAGGCACAGCGGAACCGCCGCACCCGGACGACGCTGCTGTACGGCGGCGCTGCCCTCGTCGGAATCGCGCTCGTCGGCGGCGGCTACTACGTCTACCGCTCCCGCCAGCAGGACCCCGACCGGCTGCGGTAGGATGGCGGTTCTCGTTCCGTTTGCGGCCGACAACCCGAAGACGCGGCTCGAAAAGGCCCTCGAGTCGGCCGAACGGGCCGACTTCGCCCGCGCGATGCTGCGCGACGTCTGCGAGACGGTGGCGGCGACCGGCCGCGAGCCGACCGTCCTCGCGACCGCGCCGGTCGACGTCCCGCATCCGGTCGTCGTCGACGACCGCCCGCTCACGGAGGCCGTCAACGCCCGCCTCGAGCCGCCGACCGCGGTCGTGATGGCGGACCTGGCGCTGGCGACACCGACTGCCGTCGAACGGCTCTTCGCACCCGACGCCGACGTCGTCCTCGCGCCGGGGCTGGGCGGCGGCACCAACGCCGCCGTCGTCCGACACGATGCCTTCGCCTTCGACTACCACGGCGTCTCGATTCGCGACCACCGGCGGCGGGCCCGCGAGGCCGGCGCCGACCTCGCGACGGTCGATTCCTTCCGGCTGGCCGTCGACGTCGACGAGCCCCGAGACCTGGTCGAGGTGCTGCTGCACGGCAACGGCCGGGGCCGCGAGTGGCTCCGCGACGCCGGGTTCGATGCCGTCGCCACCGACGGCCGGGTCGAGGCCCGCCGCGGGAGGTAGAGTCGCCGGTGACGAGTGATTTAACCGCCCGCCACCACTCGTTCCGGTCGTGTTCGGCGCGGAGGACTATGGGGTCGAACTGTCGGTCGCCGAGGCCGACGTCAAGCGGCTGCTGTCGGTGACGCCCGCCGACGTCGACCCTGCCCCCGAACTCTCCTTCGCGCGCAACGTGTTCGTCCCGCTGACGACCGCCTGCCGGTACACCTGCAGCTACTGCACCTACTACGACCCGCCGGGAGAGGCCGAGCTGCTGGCGCCCGAGGAGGTCCGACGCATCTGCGAGCGGGGCGCCGCGGCCGGCTGCACGGAGGCGCTGTTCACCTTCGGCGACGAGCCCGACGCCCGCTACGACCGGATCCACGACCGGCTGGCGGCGTGGGGCCACGACTCGATCCACTCGTATCTGCGGTCGGCCTGCGAGATCGCGCTGGACTGCGGGCTGCTGCCGCACTCCAACCCCGGCGACC
>JAHENN010000132.1 GCA_018609665.1 Haloarculaceae archaeon
CGCATCGACATCGACCAGGTCATCGTCGGCCGGACGAACATGCCCGAGTACCGGGACAAGAAGGGCGACGAGAAGATGGAGGCGTTCAACGACCGGACCAAGCGCATCGACTTCCCGTACGTCCTCCAGTACGAGGAGGAGTCCCGCATCTACCGGAAGATGCTGAACAGCGCCGACGTGCCGAACATCCACGTCGAGCAGCACACCCTGGAGATGGCGGGGCTGTTCGGCGTGCTCACCCGCATCGAGGAGCCGGACGGCGGGAACATCTCGGTCACCCAGAAGGCCAAGGCCTACAACGGCGAGATCGACGAGGCCGAGGACATCGACGTCAAGAAGCTGCGGGACGAGGCCGACGAGACCGCCGACATCGGCGAGGGGATGGACGGTATCTCCCCGCGGTTCATCGGCGACGAGATCGCCGAGGCGATCATGGACTCGATGCACCGCGGCCGGGAGTTCCTCTCGCCGCTGACGACGTTCAACCACCTCGAGGAGAACCTCGAGAACCACGGCTCCATCCCCGAGGAGAACTTCGAGACCTACTACCGCTACCTCGAACTGGTGCGGGAGGAGTACAAGGAGCGGGCCATCGAGGACGTCCGTCACGCCCTGGCGTACGACCTCGACGAAATCCAGCGGCAGGGCGAGAAGTACATGGACCACGTGATGGCGTACATCGACGACGACACCGTCGAGGACGAGATCACCGGCCGCGAGCAGGAGCCCGACGAGAAGTTCCTCCGCGACGTCGAGGAGAAGCTCGACGTCCCCGAGGACCGGAAGGACGACTTCCGCCAGGAGGTCGCCAACTGGGTCTCCCGGCGCGCCCGGGAGGGAGAGCCGTTCGAGCCGCAGGACAACGACCGCCTGCGGCGGGCTCTGGAGCGGAAGCTCTGGGAGGACAAGAAACACAACATCAACTTCTCCGCGCTGGTGTCGTCGGGCGAGCTCGACGACGACGAGCGCAACGCCTGGGTCGAGGCCCTCGAGGAGCAGGGCTACAGCACCGAGGGCGCGAAGGAGGTCCTGGAGTTCGCCGGCGCCGAGGTGGCGAAGGCCGAGATGGAAGACGAATGACCGTCGAGAACTCCTACATCGAGCGGGCCGACGACTCCCTGCAGGAGACCTACGAGCCGCCGATGTCGATCTCGGCGTACGTCGAGCGGGTCTTCGAGAACCCCGCCTCGGCGGCCCACGCCTCGAAGTACCTGCTGTCGGCCATCGAGGCCGCCGGCACCCGGACCGTCGTCGAGGAGGGCGAGCGGAAGGAGCGGTACCGCTTCTTCGACGACCCGCACAACGACGGCGAACACGCCATCCTCGGCAACACCGAGGTGCTCAACAGCTTCGTCGACGACCTCCGGTCGATCGCCGCCCGCCGTGGCAAGGAGGAGAAGATCCTGTGGCTCGACGGGCCGACGGCGACCGGCAAATCGGAACTGAAGCGGTGTCTCATCAACGGCCTCCGGGAGTACTCCAAGACCGAGGCGGGTCGCCGCTACACCGTCGAGTGGAACATCTCGGGGACGGACGGCGGGACGGGGATGACCTACGGCGACGAGCCGACCCCCGACGAGGACGACTGGTACGAGTCGCCGGTGCAGGCGCACCCGCTGTCGGTGTTCCCGCCGGAGGTCCGGGAGGCGCTGCTTGCGGACCTCAACGAGCGGCTCGACGACCACATCCCGGTCCACCTCGAGACGGACCTCGACCCGTTCAGCCGGGAGGCCTACGACCACCTCGAGGAGCAGTACCGCCGACAGGGCGTCGAGGACCTCTTCTCGGCGATCACCGACGAGCGGCACCTCCGGGTGAAGAACTTCGTCGTCGACGTCGGGCAGGGCATCGGCGTCCTGCACAGCGAGGACGACGGCTCCCCGAAGGAGCGGCTCGTCGGCTCCTGGATGGCCGGGATGTTACAGCAGCTCGACTCCCGCGGCCGGAAGAACCCCCAGGCGTTCAGCTACGACGGCGTGCTCTCGCAGGGCAACGGCCTGCTGACGGTGGTCGAGGACGCCGCCCAGCACGCCGACCTGCTGCAGAAGCTGCTGAACGTCCCCGACGAGGGGTCGGTGAAGCTGGACAAGGGCATCGGGATGGACGTCGACACCCAGATGGTCATCATCTCGAACCCCGACCTGGAGGCCCAGCTGAACAAACACGCCGAGATGGAGGGGTCGGACCCGCTGAAAGCGCTGAAGCGCCGGCTGGACAAACACGAGTTCACCTACCTGCTGAACCTCTCGCTGGAGGCCGAGCTCGTCCGGCGGGAACTGACCAACGAGACCGAGCGCTGGGAGGCCGACAGCTACGACGCCCTCGAGGAGCGCATCCGCGAGCCGGTGACCGTCTCGGTCCGCGGCGACGCGGGAACGGTCCGCGAGCGGGAGCTGGCGCCGCACGCCGTCGAGGCGGCGGCGCTGTACGCCGTCATCACGCGGCTCGACGCCGAGTCGCTGCCGCCGGGGCTGGATCTGGTCGACAAGGCGCTGGTGTACGACCGCGGCTACCTCCAGGACGGCGACGAGCGCCGCTACGAGGAGGAGTTCGACTTCGGCGACCCCGACGAGGGGCGGGGCGGCATCCCCGTGACGTACACCCGCGACATCATCGCGGACCTGCTGCACGAGGAGACCGACCGCCACCACGCGGACCTCGACGTCGAGGAGGTGATCATGCCGCGGGACCTGCTGAACGCGATGGCCGAGCGGCTCGACGAGGCGCCGGTCTTCTCCGGCAACGAGCGCACGGAGTACGAGAACCGCCTCGTCCCGGTGAAGAACCACGTCTTCGGCCGCCAGGAGGACGACGTCATCGACGCCATCATGCGGGACAAGCGGGTCGACGAGGCCACCGTCGAGGAGTACGTCGAACACGTCTACGCCTCCGTCGAGGGCGAGCAGATCACCAACGAGCGCGGCGAGGCCGAGGAGCCGGACCCGCTGAAGATGAAGGTGTTCGAAATCGAACACCTCGGCCGGTTCGACGAGAGCGACTACGACGGCGCCGTCGCCAAGCAGGGCCCCCGGCAGTTCCGCGAGGAGAAGGTCATCACGGCGCTGAACCGCCACGCCTGGCGGAACCGCGACGCCGACTTCCGCGTGTCGGACGTCGACCCCCGGGAGATCCCCGTCATCGAGACCGTTCTCGGGAGCCACGACTGGGACGACGTCGGCCGGACCTACGAGGACCTTGAGCCGAGCCAGTGGGACGACCCGCCGTCCGGCACCGAGACCGAGCGCATCAAGCAGAAAACCATCGAGAACCTCCAGGAGATGTTCGGCTACTCGCCGGCCTCCGCCGAGTTGACCAGCAGACACGTCATGGGACAGGTGAGCTACAGATGGGACTGAGAGACGACCTCGACAGGTACCGGGAGGTCGGCGAGGCCAAGCGGGAGGACCTCTCGGAGTTCATCCAGTACGGCGACCTCGGGGAGTCCCGTCCCGACGAGGTGAAGATTCCGATCAAGATCGTCGACCTGCCGGAGTTCGTCTACGACCCCCGCGACATGGGCGGGGTCGGTCAGGGCCAGGGCGGGACGCCCGACGTGGGCGACCCGGTCGGCGAGCCCGAGCCCCAGCCCGGCGACGGCGACGACGACGGAGACGGGGACGAGCCGGGCGAGGAGGGCGGCGAGCACGAGTACTACGAGATGGACCCCGAGGAGTTCGCCCAGGAGCTCGACGAGGAGCTCGGGCTGGACCTCGAGCCGAAGGGCAAGAAGGTCGTCGAGGAGAAGGAGGGCGACTTCACGGACATGACGCGGACGGGGCCGGCCAGCACGCTCGACTTCGAGCGGCTGTTCAAGCAGGGCCTCAAGCGGAAGCTCGCGATGGACTTCGACGAGGAGTACGTCGAGGAGGCGCTCCGCGTCGACGGCTGGGGGCCGGCGAAGGTCTACGAGTGGGCCCGCCGCAACCACATCCCGGTCTCGCGGGCCTGGGTCGAGGACGCCTACGATTCGCTGCCGGCCGACGAGCGGGACCGCTGGGACTCCATCGAGGCCATGGAGAGCGAGGTCGACCGGGAGTCGACGGCGACCCGCATCCGCCGGGAGGGCGTCGACCAGATCCCCTTCCGCCGGGAGGACGAGCGCTACCGCTACCCCGAGATAATCGAGGAGCGCGAGAAGAACGTCGTCGTGGTCAACATCCGCGACGTCTCGGGGTCGATGCGGCAGGCCAAGCGCGAACTCGTCGAGCGGACGTTCACGCCGCTGGACTGGTA
>JAHENN010000133.1 GCA_018609665.1 Haloarculaceae archaeon
CGAGCGGCAGTACCAGCGCGACGGCCGGTTCGTGGAGTACCAGCCGAACGAGACCGTCGAGGGGGCCCGCATCCAGCAGACCAACGCGAGCCGCAACTTCACCGCCGGCGGGAGCCTCGCCGGCCAAGAGAGGAGGACGCTGGCCGACAACACGACCCGGGCCGGCGAGTTCGAGATGACCGTCGACCGGACGGACCTGCTGGAGGCGCCGGCCGGGCTCCTCCTCGACACCCTCTTGGGCAGGACGTTCTACATCGAGATCGTCGACGAGGCCGGGCAGACGTGGGAGGTGTACGTCTTCCAGGACGACTCGGTGGCGTCGGACGCGGCATCAGTCGTGGTCAGGCCGCCCGGCGGGTTCGACTTCTCGCTCTTTGACCCGCTGAGCACCCTCGGCTCCGACGACTACTGTACGACCACCGGCGAGAACGTGAGCCTCGACCTCGTCGAGGGCACCTTCGACGGAGAGGAGTGTTCGGACCTGTCGTTCTACACCGACAACGTCACCGGGACGCCGCACAGCATCAGCTACCGGAACACGAAGACGGGCGGGGTTTCCCTGCCGCTCTTGCCCGATATCCCCGCCGACGACCGCGTGACGGGCACGTACAACCTGACGGTCGACACCAACGCCAGCCGGGACCCGTACTACGGGCCGACGAGCGGCGACGACCCGAACGCGAAGGCGGTCATCTACGAGGCCAGCGTCGACGCGGAGTTCCGCAGCAAGTCGGTCGTCTACCGCAACGAGGACCTGCGAGCGAGGTGGAGTCGGGTGGCATGACCGCGACCGCCGCCCGCGGCGTCTCGCCGGTGTTCGGCTACGTGCTGACGCTGGGCATCTCGACGCTGCTGGTGTCGGGGCTCATCATCGCGGCGGGCGGCTTCGTCGACGGCCAGCGCGAGCAGACGAGCCGGAGCGAACTGCGGGTCATCGGCCAGCAGGTCTCCGGCGACATCGCGGCCGCCGACCGGCTCGTCCGCAGCGGCGGCAGCCGCACGGAGATCACCCGCCAGCTCCCCGAGCGGGCCGTCGGCTCGCAGTACACCGTGACGGTCAGGACCGACGGCGGCGGGCCGACCCCCGCGTACCTCGAGCTCCGGACGGTCCGGCCGGAGGTGACCGTCGAGGTGGGGATCGCCAACGAGACGGCCGTCGCCGGCTCGGAGGTCGGCGGCGGCGAGATCGTCGTCCGGTACGACCGGTCGGCCGACCACCTGGAGGTGGTCGAGGGTGATGCGTGACGACCGCGCGGTCAACGAGGTGATCGGCTTCGTGCTGGTGTTCTCGCTGGTGCTGACGACCGTCTCGCTCGTCTACGGCGCCGGCTTCGCCGGGCTGGAAAGCGCCCGCGACGTCGAGCGGGTGAACAACGCCGAACGCGCCTTCGACGTGCTGGCGAACAACTTCCAGCAGATGGGCCGCGGCGAGGCGCCGAACCGGGCGACGGAGATCAAGCTCGCCGACGCACAGCTGACGACGACGGCCGGTCGGGAGATGACGATCAACGCGACCGGAATGAACGCCACGGGCGCCGAGTCGGTCGCGATACGGTACGACGCCCCCGGCGACACGAGCATCGTCTACGAACACGGCGCGGTGATCCGGACCGACGGCGACGGCGCGGTCATGCGGCGGGAGCCGGACTTCATTTTCGAGGACGGCAACGTCGTCGTCAGGTTCATCGAGCCGCGGGGCAGCAACCAGGGGGTCGGCGGCTCCACCTCGACGGTGCTGGTGCGGGCCGAGCGGCTCAAGAGCGACGTCCTCGCGAACCGCGACACGACGTCGAACGTGACGGTGCGGCTGGAGACCCGCCCCGACCGCGCCGGCGTCTGGGAGGAGTACCTGAACGAGTCGCTCGCGGCGGCGACCGGTGGGTCGCCGACCTGCAGCCGCTCGACGATCGATAGCGACACCACCGAGGTCGTCTGCTTCGACGACACGGCGGACGTCGACCGGCTCGCCGTCTCCCGGGTCAGGATCCGGGTGACGCTGACGTAGCCTACGACAGCTCGACGGTCACGCGGTTCTCGGTGACGTGGAGGTACGTGACGGCGCTGCCGTCGCCCTCGTAGACGATGGTCCCGCTCGAGTCGTCGGTGAGCCCGGCGTTGCCCTGCTGGCGCTCGCTGAGCGACATCTCGGTGTCGTCCAGCAGGGTGAAGTGGTGCTGGACGACCAGCTCGGCGGACTCGCGGTCGCCCGTCGAGTTCGTCGTCCCGGGGTCGGCCGTGTGGCCGGCCAGCTCCTCGCTGCCGTTGAAGCTGCCGTCGTCGTAGTCGTCGAACCGCAGGAGGTCGTCGTTACCGTGGGTCGAGGCGTCGGTGTACTCGAAGGACCGCGAGTCGTTCAGCAGGTCGACGTTCAGCTGCTCGTCGCCGTCCGGGCAGGTGATGGTGTAGGGGTCGTCGCCGTGGTTCTCGTCGAGCACCCACGTGTGGTAGCTGTCGCCGTCGGTGTCGCTGTAGTACAGCACCGTCCGGACGGGGTCGCCGCAGCTCGTGCCGCCGCCGCGCTTCTCGACGTAGACCTCGAGCCGCCGGTCGCCGGACTCGCCGGCCAGCGACCACCCGAAGTTGTTGAAATCCGACGCCGAGTCGCCGCGGAACTCGAGGTCGAGCTCCTCGAGGGTATGGCCGTCCTCCTGGCCGCGGACCGGGAGCCGCTCGCCGCCGATGACGTCGAACTCGCCCTGGACGCCGAGCGCGACGATGTCGGCGGTGGCGGTCCCGTCGACGCAGTCGGAGACGGTGCCCTCGGTCCGTTCCTCGAGGTACGACCGCCACCCCTCGCAGTAGTCGCTCGTCACCTCGACGGAGACGTTGCCGAGCTGGACGGGGTTGTCGAGGCCGGTCTCGCCGTCGGGATACGTCTCCGTGGCGTTCGGGTAGACCTCGCGGGCGGTCTCGACCCGGGAGACGCGGGCCGTCGCCCGGCCGCCGGCGCCGCCGGAGCCGTCGACGCGGACCAGCGGGAACGTCAGCGTCGCGTCCCGGTAGTGGAACTCCGGCGAGGAGACCATCGTAACCCCGTCGTCGGCCGACGACCGCCAGACGCCGCCGCCCTGGTAGGCGACCTCGGTGTCGCCGTCCTCGTACACCACCGCGCCGAGCGTCTCGTTGTAGAGGATCGTCGTGTTGCCGTCGTCGGTCGTGTTGTCGAAGCCGGCGTAGGCGTCGCAGCCGCCGCAGTTGGTCCCGTTCCAGTTCTCGTGGACGAGCCGGACGCGGCCGACCTCGGGGGCGACCCGGTAGCTGCCGCCGTCGCCGCCGAGCCGGACCGCCTGGGACTCCGAGTCGCCGAGGGCGACCTGCGCCGCCCGGGCGTCGAGCTGCGTCATCCCCTGCGTGGCCTGTCCGGTCGTCGACCGGCTCTGGCCCTCGCGGACGGCGTCGCCGCCGAAGGCGACGATCCCGACCGCGCCGGTCAGGACGATCCCCAGCAGGAGGATGACGCCGAGCGGCGAGGACTGACCGCGGGTCGGTACGTCGCGCATGACTCGTACGCGGCGGCGACCGGTCCTAACCCACCCGCCCGTTTCGAGTCTCGTCCCCGTCGCCGCGTCGTCCGGCGAATCCGACCCTCGTCCGCCGAGGGGGTCGTATTAATATGGTATAATGTGTTACAGGAGCCCTCAGGCAACTCTTAAGTACATCGTACGTGCTACGGTGTGGCACGATGTCAAATAACGACACGCTGGGCGACATCAGTCACGTGCCACCGACCGGGGACTCCGTCTCGAACGTCTGGGAGCGCGGCGACGAAGGCGCCGACTGACGGCCGCTCTCCTCGACGGACCCGACGCGCCGGCAGCGGCGCCTACTCGCCGGCCCAGGGGCCGACGCCGAAGATGCCGCCCGCCAGCCACCCGACCATCAGCGGCCCGACGACGGCCAGACAGAGCAGTCCGACGTACCGGACCGGCGGCGGCTGTAGCGCCAGGTAGACCAGATACGCCGTCCCCAGCAGCGGCCACAGCCACCCGAGGGTCGACCGCGCCGTCGCCGACATGCCACTGCGTTGTCGCCCCCGGGGCAAGAAGCTGCCTCCCGGCCGTCGGAACGTTTACCCCGCGGAGCGACGAGCCGTCGACCGTGCTGCGCCGCCGCTGTCTCGTCGTCGCGGCCGTCGCCGTCGCCGGCTGTTCGGGGAGCGCGAGCGAGACGCCGACCGGCGACGACGACGCGTACCGGACCGCCTTCCGCGAGGCCGTCGAGCGCGCCGGGCACACGGTCCGCTCGCTGTCGGTCGGCGACCGGGTCCGACTCGTCTACTCGCCGGCCGAGGCCTCCGAAGCCGGCGTCAGAACGAGCGTCGAGGACGTCTCCCGGGCCTTCTTCGACCGCGTCTACGGGGGCTGGGAGCCCGCGGGCCTCGACGCCCGCGTCCGGATCGACGGCGACCTCGTCGCGACCTGGCGGATGGAGCGGGCCTGGATCGAGTCGTACCTGGACGGCGACATCGACCGCGAGGAGCTGGCCGCACGGGTCGAGGACAGCGTCGAGCGGCGGTCGTAGGTCACGCGTCGTCGGCCGCCGGCCGGACGTGGAACTCCGGGTCGGCGCGGACGCCGATCCGCGCCAGCTGCTCGCGGATGTGGCGCTTGGCGGCGGCGACGGCCCGCTCGCGGGCCTCGAACCCGCGGGTCGTCGGCCGCTCGAAGGCGACCCGGACGGTCCGGTCGTCCAGTTCGAGCCGCTGGCCGCCGGACTCGACGGCGTAGAAGGAGTCGCACACCCAGACGTACGGGGCATCCGTCGTCGGTGCACCGCGGTACGACGGCGGTTCCTCGCCCGGCTCGTACAGCGTCCCGGTCGTGCCCGTTCCACCCGCCAGTCCACAGATCTGCAGCACACAGAAAGGTGAGCGCCCGCGGGCAAAAGTCCGGCGGCAGCCGCCAGCACTCCGTCGGGCGGCCACGAGCCGGCGGCCGCAGGGCCGTCGGACCGCTCAGTCGTCGCCGGCGACCGGGCGGTCTCCGGCGGTCCACTCCGACAGCGAGCCGTCGTAGACGGCCGCGTCGGTGACGCCGGCGCGGTACAGCGCCAGTGCAGCGCTGCTGGCGGCGATGCCGCCGCCGCAGTAGGTGACGACCGACCCGGCGTCGAGCGCGCCGACCTCGTCGAACCGCGCTTGCAGGTCGTCGGCCGGCCGGTAGGTGCCCGCCTCGTCGATGACGGCCTCGTCGCCGACCGCGGGGACGTTCGCCGAGCCGGGAATCCGCTCGGCGGCGTGGTCGGCCGGCCGGAGGGCGTTGACGAGGCAGGCGTCGTCGTCGTCCATCCGCGCCCGGACGTCGGCGGCGTCGGCGACCAGCTCCGGCCGGTACTCCGGCGTGAACGTCGCCGGCTCCGGCGGCGACGGCGTCGTCGAGACGGGGCGGTCCTCGGCGGTCCACCGCGGCCAGCCGCCGTCGAGCACGCCGACGCGGTCGTGGCCGAAGACCCGGAACATCCACCACAGCCGGGCCGCCCACTCGTTGTTGTTCCGGCGGTCGACGGCGTCGTAGACGACCACGCGGGTGTCGTCGCCGACGCCCAGCTCGCCGACCGCCGCGGCGAACGCCTCCGGCGTCGGCAGCTGGAACGGGTAGTCGGGGTCGTCGGTCTCCGAGAGGTCGTCGACGAGGTCCGCGAAGGCGCTGCCGGGAACGTGGCCCTCGGCCCAGTCGCCCCGGCCCGACTCGGTCCGGTACTCGCCGGTCTCGGCGTCCGTCCGCAGGTGGACGGTGCAGTCCAGCACCACGACGTCGGGCTCCGCCAGCCGCGGCTCCAGCCACGCCGGCTCCACCAGCGTCGGCACGCCGTCGCCGCCGTCGTCGCCGTCGTCCATACCGCAACCGGGGACCGGTGACAGGTAACCCCTGTGTCCGCGCTCGGCCGCGGACCTGCCGCTGACGCCCCGCGGACGCGAAGCCGATTAGTCCGGGCGACCCCAGCCTCCAGCGTGAACCACGTTCCCGACGAGGCGCTGGCTGCGGTCGATGCCTTCGGCGAGGGGCTGCTCACGGGGGAGGCGTTGGCGTTCGGCGCCCGGCTGCGGAGCGACCTGCGGCTGTGCGTCGACCCGGCGGCGGCCGACGACGGCGCCCGCTGCCGCTACGAGCTGGACCACGCCCGGACGGAGCCGACGCTGCGGGCCCACGGCTCCTTCGTGACGACCGTCGTCGACAACGTC
>JAHENN010000134.1 GCA_018609665.1 Haloarculaceae archaeon
CGCATCAGCCGGGCGTGGGTGTCGACGACCGGGTCGTCGCCGGGACGCAGCCGCGTGTAGTCGCCGTCGGCGTCCATCTCCCAGGCGCGGCGGTTGTCCTGGAGGTTCAGCCGCAGTATCGCGCGCAGCCGCTCCCGAAGCGTCTCGTCCTCGACGGGTGTCACCGCCTCGACGCGGCTGTCGAGGTTCCGCTCCATCCAGTCGGCGCTGCCGATGTAGAACTGCTCGTCGCCGGCGTTCCGGAAGTAGAACACCCGCGAGTGCTCGAGGAACCGGCCGACGATGCTGCGGACCGTGACGGTCTCGCTCACCCCATCGAGGCCGGGGCGGAGCCGGCATATGTCACGCACCACGAGGTCGACCTCGACGCCGGCCATCGAGGCCCGGTAGAGCTCCTCGACGATCTCGGGGTCCTCCAGGCGGTTGACCTTGGCGACGATCCGGCCGCCCTCGCCGTCGCGGGCGTGGTCGGCCTCCCGCCGGATGCAGTCGACGAACCGCCGGCGCATGTTCTCCGGGGCGACCAGCAGCTTCCGGTAGGAGTCGTGCATCGCGTGGCCGGTGAAGAAGTTGAACAGCTTCACCAGGTCCTGGCCGATCCCGGGGTCGGCCGTCAGCACGCCGAGGTCCTCGTAGGTCTTGGCCGTCTCGGAGTGGTAGTTGCCGGTGCCGACGTGGGCGTACTGTTGGACGCCGTCGGCTTCCTCTCGGACCACGAGCGACGTCTTGGTGTGGGTCTTCAGCCCGATGGTGCCGTAGGCGACGTGGATGCCCTCCTCCTCGAGCCGGCGGACCCACCGGAGGTTGTTCGCCTCGTCGAAGCGGGCCTTCAGTTCCACCATCACCGCCACCTGCTTGCCGTTCTTTGCGGCGTCGATGAGCGCCTGGATGACCTGCGAGTCGTCGGCGGTCCGGTAGATGGCGGCCTTGATTGCCAGCACGTCGGGGTCGTGGGCGGCCGCCTGCAGGAACCGCTGGACGGTGCCCTCGAATGAGTGGTACGGATGGTGTACGAGGACGTCGTCCCGGCGGATTTCCTCGAAGATTTCGCCGTTGTCGACGTCGACCAGCCGCGGGTGTGGCTGCGGCGTCCACGGCTCCGGCTTCAGCTCGGGGCGGTCCAGCTCGACCAGCTCGAAGAGGTCCTCGTGGTCGAGCAGCCCCTCCCGCTCGACGACCGCCTCGGGCTCGAGGTCGAGCTGGTCGACGAGCACCCCGCGGGCGTGGTCGCTCATCGTCGCGTCGACCTCCAGCCGGACGACCGTCGCGAACCGCCGGTCCCGGAGGACGTCCTCGATGGCCTCGATGAGGTCCTCGGCGACCTCCTCGTTGCGCCGGACCTCCGCGTTGCGCGTCACCCGGAACATCGCGTGGTCGACGAGCTCGACGTCCGGGAACAGCAGCTCGAGGTTGTCGGCGACGACGGCCTCGACGGGGACGAACCGGCCGTCGCCGACCGGGAGGAACCGGGGGCGGTTCTCCGGAATTTTCACCCGCGAGAACGTCGGCTCCTCGTCGTCGGCCCGACGGGTCAGCACCGCCATCGAGAGGCTGAGGTTCGAGATGAACGGGAAGGGGTGGGCGGGGTCGAAGGTCAGCGGCGTCAGCGTCGGCAGCACCGACTCCTCGAAGCGCTCCCGGAGGTCGGCCCGCTCGTCGTCGGTCAGGGCGTCGACGCCGACGACCTCGATGCCCGCCTCGGCCAGCGCCGGCCGGACGGTCTCACGCCAGCAGTCGTCCTGCCGGCGGAACATCGGCGCCGCCGTCTCGAAGGCCGCCGCCCACTGTTCGGCCGGCGTCATCCCGTCCGGCGTCCGCTCGGTGACGTCGGCGGCCATCTGCTGTTCGAGCCCGCCGACCCGCTTCATGAAGAACTCGTCGAGGTTCTTCGTGAGGATGGCGAGGAACTTCGCCCGCTCCAGCGGCGGGTTGCGGTCGTCCTCGGCCTCCCGGAGGACGCGCCGCTGGAACGCCAGCTCGCTCAGCTCCCGGTTCAGGTACAGCGACGGGTCCGAGAGGTCGACGTCGGCGTCGGCCGAGCCGGCACCGACCGTGCCGGTTGCGTCGGTCGCGTCACCGGTGTCAGCCGAGCCGGGGCCGTTTGCGTCGGTTGTGTCGTCGTTCACGACGGCCTCGACGGCTCGGTCGTCCGTTTCGTCGACGAGTTCGCCCGCGTCGTCGGCCGCCTCGCCCGCGTCGTCGGCGGCTTCGTCCGTTTCGTCGACGAGTTCGTCCGCGTCGTCGGCGCTCTCGCCCCGTCGGTCGTCGCTCATCGCCCCGGGGGGTCGACGATGGAATCGTCGTCGCGGTGCCGGTAGGTCTCCCTCGCGGGGACGCTCACGAACTCGTCGGCGCGGTAGTCGTAGGCGGTGAGTTCGCCGCCGTAGACGCAGCCGGTGTCGAGGCCGACCGCCCAGTCGCGGGCGACGGGCGACGAGAGGACGGTGTGGCCGAAGAAGACCCGCGGCGGCCCCTCGTGGAGTTCGAACCAGAAGGGGCCGTCGTAGCCGTTCTCCGGCGGAACCGCCCGCGTCTCCAGCAGATCCACGAGCGAGTGGTCGTCGAACGGCCGCCGCGGGTCGACGCCGCCGTGGACGACCAGGGCGTCGCCGAAGGAGACCGCCGCGGGCATCGACGCCAGCGGGTCGAGGTCGCCGCCCAGCCGGTCGGCCGGCTTCTCGCCGTCGAGGAACTTCTGCTCGTTGTTCCCCCGGACGCTCGCCATGTTCGGCGCGCCGGCCACGAGGTCGAGCACCGCCTCGCTGTCCGGCCCCTTCCGGACGAGGTCGCCGACGAAGACCACGAGGTCGTCGGCGCCCGGACGGAGGACGTCCAGCAGGTCCCGCAGTTCGTCGATACAGCCGTGGACGTCGCCGACGACGTAGATGTCTTCGAACGACGCGACGTCGAACCGCCGGTGCAGCGGCGCGAGGCCGTCACCGAAGCGCACGGTCGGTGACACCTCCTCGCTGCCCGCCTGCCCGCCGGCGGAACCGGCGGCACTCGTCTGTTCCATACGCACGTTCCGGCGGCGATCGCGAAAGTGGGTTGCTATGACGGCTCAATAGTCCAATATACCGGGATATAGCGGTGGTGCCTCGATCTCGGCGCTACCGATGGTCGGCCTCGCAGGTCCGGAGGAACAGCGCCAGCGCCTCGATCTGCTCGAGCGACTCGACGTCCGGGTAGCGGGCCGGGAGCGACTCGGTCCACTCCCCGTCGGTCCGGCGCTGTTCGATGAACCCCTCGAGTCGGGTGCCGACGACGTAGCAGTCGTCGGCCGCGAACTCCGCCGGCGGCGTCGTGCCGACGGCCGCCTCGATGAACTCCCGGTAGGCCTCGACGTCGCATCGCCACTCCCCGTCGGTCAGGGCGAACC
>JAHENN010000135.1 GCA_018609665.1 Haloarculaceae archaeon
GCTGGGAGCGGCGGGCGCTGGCCGGCGACGCCTGAGCCGCGGCCGCCGGGTCGACGTACACCACCATCCCGTCGAAGGAGTTGCCGCCGGTCGAGCGGTGGAGGAAGCCGTACCGGACGTAGTCGTCGGGGACCCGCTCGGCGAGCCGCGGCGACCGGTCGCCGTCGACGACGACGAGCCGCTCCGGGGCCCGCCGGCAGTCGACGGCCCGCTGCAGGGTGCAGTCGGCCTCCGCGACGACGACCGGCGGGAGGTCCTCGGGCAGCGGCTCGTCGCCGTCGACGTCCACGGCGGTCACGGAGGCGCCGGCGCCGTCGAGATACCACGCCCACGGGAGCGTCTTGAACCAGGCGATCCGCTCGGGTGTCCGGGGGCCGCCGGCGGCGTCGGTGACGTTGTCGGTGCCGTAGAACAGCACGTCCGGCGCCGGCTCGTGGGCGGCGGCGACCGCGGCGGTCCGGTCGACCGGCTCGCGCATCTCCTGCTGCGGCTGGGCGAACTGCACGAGCCCGTTGTCCGTGGCCGTCGGCTCGACGAACGCCGCCGAGACGCCGACGACGGCCACGTGGCCGGCGGCCGCGACCAGCAGGACGGCGACGACGACGGCGCTGACGCGGTCGTCGTCCGTCAGCGCCTCGCGGCCGACGGCGACGAGCCGTCCGAGACCGGCCGCCGCCGGCACCGAAAGCGGGACGAGCGCGTTGACGATGACCCACGACCCCCAGATGTCGGTGCCGAGGGGGTAGCCGACGACGCTGGCGAACCCCCAGTAGCTACAGCCGAGGACCAGCCGCCGTGCGTCGGCCCGCCGGGTCAGTTCCGAGAGGAAGCCGACGACCGACAGCGCGACGAGCACGCCGGCGTACTCCAGGCCCGTCGCGACGAACCGCCCCAGCAGCCGCCGGTAGGCCTCGAACGTCTTGTCCTCGCCCTGCCCGAACCAGTACTCCATCCCCGCGGCGACGTCGTCGGCCATCGCCCGGGCGGTCGCCCCGGGGGTGCCGGACCACAGCCCGGCCTCGCCGCCGCGGGGGGCGTAGAGGAAGACGACGACGGCGACGAGGACCGCGGCGGTGCCGGCCGCCGGGACGGCGAGCCGCCTGGCGGCGTCGGCGTCGGGGATGCGGTCGGCGACGAGCGGCCGCAACCGTCGCCGGGCGCCGACGGGCGGGACGACCCGCACCCGGGCGCCGACGACGAGCAGCGTCGCCGCCCCGAGCCAGCAGAGCACGTAGACGACGGCGTTCTCCTTGGCGCCGAACCCGAGCGCGAGGAAGCCCGCGGCCGCGGGGAGGTAGCCGGCGCCGTCGCCGTCGTACCAGCGGACCAGCGCCGCGAAGGCGACGAAGCAGAACGCCGCGACGAACACCGTCGACCGCGCGAACCGCGAGTAGTACAGCAGCACGGGGTCGGCGGCGAGGAGGGCCGCGAGGCCGACGGTCTCGACGTCGTCGAGGTGGCGGCGGAACCACAGCGCCACGAGCGGCAGCAGGCCGCCGACGGCGGCGACCGGCGCCCGCATCACGAGGTCCGAGGCGCCGAACGCCGCGAACAGCGGCCGGTGGAGGTGCTGCATCAGCGGGCCGTGGATGATGAACCGGTAGCTGACCGCGCCGGTCTCGAGGTACTCCAGGCCCCACCAGGCGACGCGGGCCTCGTCGTAGTGGGCCACCCGCGACCCCAGCAGGACGAACCGCGCGAGGAGCGCGACGGCCGTCACCGCGAGGACGACCCGGGCGGTGCGGTCGCCGCGGCTCATCGCACGGCGCGGTCCGGACGGTCGTCGGGCGCCGCGCCGCCGTACGGCCGGCGGGCGTGCTGTCGGGCGGTCATGGGGCGCATCTCGGGGAGGGGGGGCAAATGTCTTTCCGTCCGGCCCTCAGGCCGCGTCGAGCCCGTAGAGGGCGCCGAACTTCGACTCGGCGTAGTCGAGGAAGAAGTCGGCGGTGAACGGCTCGCCGGTGGCCCGCTCGACCAGCTCGTCGGTGGTGTACCGCTGGCCGTGGGCGTGGACGTTGTCGGTGAGCCACTCGTGCAGCGGGCCGAACTCGCCGGCCCGGACCTTCCCCTCGATGTCCTCGATGTCGTCGGCTGCGGCGTCGTACAGCTGCGCGGCGAGGACGCTGCCCAGCGAGTAGGTGGGGAAGTAGCCGAAGGAACCGTGGCTCCAGTGGATGTCCTGCAGGCAGCCGTCGGCGTCGGTGTCCGGCCGGACGCCGAGGTACTCCTCCATCCTGTCGTTCCATACGGCCGGCACCTCCGCGACGTCGAGGTCGCCGGCCAGCAGGTCCCGCTCGATCTCGAACCGGAGGATGATGTGGAGGTGGTAGGTGAGTTCGTCGGCCTCGACGCGGATGAGGTTGTCCTCGTACACCCGGTTGGCGGCCTCGTAGGCCTCCCGCGCCGAGAGGTCGGTGCCGTGGTGGTCGTTGAACCGGGGGACGAACCCCTCCCAGAAGGCCGCCGTCCGGCCGACGTGGTTCTCCCAGAGCCGCGACTGGGACTCGTGGACCGTCAGCCCGCGGTGCTCGCCCAGCGGCGTCCCGTAGTCGTCGGTCGACAGCCCCTGGGTGTAGGTGGCGTGGCCGAACTCGTGGACGGTCGAGCCCAGCGAGTCCAGCGGCTCCGACTCGTCGAACCGCGTCGTGACGCGGGCGTCGAACTGCGTCCCCGAGGAGAACGGATGCGGGGCGGTGTCGAGCCGGCCGCGGTCGAAGTCGTAGCCGAGCGTCTCGAGCGTCTCCCGGGCCAGCGCCAGCTGGTCGTCCTCGGGGAAGGTGCCCTCGACGGTGTGGAGGTCGGCGTCGGCCTCGCGGATGTCGTCGAGGAGCGGGACCAGCCGGTCCCGGAGCCGCTCGAGCACCCGCTCGGCCGTCTCCAGGTCGAGATACGGCTCGTAGTCGGCGAACAGCACCGCGTAGGGGTCGGCGTCGGGGTCGACGTGCTCGGCGTACTCCCGCTTGAGCTCCAGCAACCGCTCGACGGTCGGCGCGAACGTCGACCAGTCGTCGGTCTCGCGGGCCTCCTGCCAGACGGGGTGGGCGTCGCTCGTTACCTCGCTGATCTCCTCGACCAGCTCCGTCGGCACCTTCGCCTTCCGGTCGTACTGCCGGCGTATCTCCCGGACCACGGCCGCCTCCTCGGCGGGCAGGTCCGCCGCCTCCAGTTCGTCCAGCCAGGCGCCGACGTCGTCGTCGGCGAGCAGGTCGTGCTGCATCGCCGAGACGGCGCTGCGCTGTTTCGCCCGGGCCGGCGTCCCCCCCTCCGGCATCATGACCTCCTGGTCCCACGAGAGGACCATGTTCGCGTCGCCGAGGTACGTCGCCCGCTCGTACCGTTCCAGCAGGTCGTCGTACGCCCCGGGAACCGACGATTGCTCCGTTGCCATGGACTCACTTGCGGTTCGTGCATCAAGAAGCCACGGATGGACGCACGCGGTCGGGTCGGCGCGTGGAACGGCCGGGCCGTCACCGCGGGCGCCACGTCTCGGCCAGGCAGCGGTAGACGTCGGCACACCGCTCGACGATGTCGAGAGAGACGCTCTCGGTCGCGGTGTGGGCCTCGCCCGGCTCGGCGGCGCCGCAGACGACGCAGGTGGTTCCCGCCCGCCGGGCCAGCCAGCCGGCGTCGGTCGCGTGCGGCTTGACGACCGTCTCCGGCGCGCCGGGCTGGGCGGCGTCGGCCGCCTCGAGGACGGCGTCGGCGAAGGCCGACTCGTCGCAGGCCATCGGCGGCAGGTCCTGGTCGACCTCGACGGCGACGCCAGTCGACTCGACGGCCCCGAGGTCGGCCCGCTCGCCCGGGACGGTCCGCTCGTCGACGGTGACCGTACACCGCTCGGGGACGACGTTCCAGCCGCTGCCGCCGTCGATCTCCGTGACGACGACGCTACCGGCGAGGTCGTGGCCGAGCACCGCCGTCTCGGGTGCCGTCGTCGCCCGGAGCCGGTCGACGGCCTCCGTCGCCCGGTAGATGGCGTTGTCGCCGGCCGCGGGTACGCTGGCGTGGGCGGCCGTCCCCTCCGCGACGACCGTCGCCGCGCGGCGGCCCTTGTGGGCGACGGCAACGTCCGTGACCGAGTCGGCGGAGTAGCCCGTCGAACCCTCGCCGACGACGGCGTAGTCGGGCGCGAAGCCGTCCTCGATCGCGGCGCGGCAGCCGACGCCGCCCGACTCCTCGCCGACGAAGGAGGCGAAGACGAGCTCGCAGGCGGGGTCGGCCTCGCGGAAGGCGACCATCGCCGCCGCGAGGCTCCCCTTCATGTCGGCCGCGCCGCGGCCGTACAGCCGGCCGTCCCGCTCCTCGAGGACGTAGCCGTCGCCGTCGAGCTGGCCGTCGTCGGGTGCGACGACGTCGTGGTGGCCGACCAGCGCCAGCGAGGCGTCGCCGTCGCCCCGCCGGGCGAGGACGTTGCCGGCGTCGTCGCGGGCGACGGCAGCGTCGGTGTGGTCGGCGAGCCACGACGCCACCAGGTCGCCGGCCGCCGTCTCGTCGTCGTGGCTGGGCGTCGCGACCAGCCGCCGGGTCAGTTCGCGGACCGTCATCGGCGGGACGACGGGGGCGAGCGGCTTCAGTGCCGCGGCTCCGGGTCGGCGACGGGAGGCCACGAGCGGCCGCGAGAGGCGACCGCCGGCACCCCTCGCATCACCGTATTTATACGCGTCGACCCCCCTTGCTCGGGTATGGAGATTTTGCCGGACACGAGCGCGGTCGTCGACGGCCGCGTGTCGGAGCGCGTCGAGGAGGCGGGCTTCGACGGCACCGTCTACATCGCCGAGGCGGTCGTCGGCGAGCTGGAGGGCCAGGCCAACGACGGCCGCGACAGCGGCTGGGACGGCCTCGAGGAGCTCCAGCGGCTCGCCGACCACGCCGACGCGGGCGACATCGACGTCGAGTACGTCGGCCGCCGGCCGGACGCCGCCGAGCGGGCCGGCGCCGGCGAGGGCGACGTCGACGCGCTCATCCGCGGGCTGGCCGCCGACCACGGCGCGACGCTGCTGACCAGCGACGTCGTCCAGGCGGAGGTGGCCGAGGCGAAGGGCCTGTCCGTCGACTACGTCGAGCCCCGGACCGACGACGCCGACGCCGACGGGCTCGCCGTCGAGCGGTTCTTCGACGAGCAGACGATGTCGGTCCACCTGAAGACGGACGTGCCGCCGAAGGCCAAGCGCGGCGCCGTCGGCGAGATGAGCTACCAGGACCTCGACGACGACCCGCTCGGCGAGGAGCGGATGCGCTCGTTCGCCGACGACGTCGTCGAGACGGCCCGCGCCTCCAGCGACGGCTTCGTCGAGCTGTCCCAGCCCGGCATGACCATCGCCCAGATCCGGGACCTGCGGATCGCGGTCGCGGAGCCGCCGTTCGCCGACGGAATCGAGGTGACGGCCGTCCGGCCCATCGTCAAGACCGACCTCGACGACTACGCCTTCGCCGACGAGCTCCGCGACCGGCTGGCCGAGCGGAACCGCGGCGTCCTCATCTCCGGGTCGCCCGGCGCCGGGAAGTCGACGTTCGCCCAGGCGGTCGCGGAGTTCCTCAACGACGCCGACTTCGCCGTCAAGACGATGGAAAAGCCCCGCGACCTCCAGGTCGGCCCCGAGATCACCCAGTACACCGAACTCGGCGGGTCGATGGAGAACACCGCCGACTCGCTGCTGATGGTCCGGCCGGACTACACCATCTACGACGAGGTGCGGAAGACGTCGGACTTCGAGACGTTCGCGGACATGCGACTCGCGGGCGTCGGGATGATCGGCGTCGTCCACGCCACCCGGGCCATCGACGCCCTCCAGCGGCTCGTCGGCCGGGTCGAACTCGGAATGATTCCGCAGGTCGTCGACACCGTCGTCTACATCGAGGCCGGCGAGATCGACACCGTCTACGACGTCGCCACGGAGGTGAAGGTGCCCCACGGGTTGATGCAGGAGGACCTCGCCCGGCCGGTCATCGTCATCCAGGACTTCGAGACCGGCACGCCGGCCTACGAGATCTACACGTTCAACCGGCAGGTCGTCACCGTCCCGCTGGAGGGCGCCGACGGCGGCGACGAGACGGGCGTCGAGCGGGTCGCCAAACAGGAGATCGAACGGGAGATCCGGTCGGCGGCCCGCGGCCACGTCGAGGTCGAACTCCAGGGACAGAACGAGGCGGTCGCCTACGTCGAGGAGGACGACATCTCCTACGTCATCGGCAAGGGCGGCGGCCGCATCAGCAAAATCGAAGACCGGCTCGGCATCAGCATCGACGTCCGGACCTTCGACGACCGGCCGGGCGGGACGTCCGGCGACGGTGGGAGCGGCGGTGGCGGCGGGGGTGGAGGCGCCGCCGGCGAGGTCGTCGTCCCGGAGGTGACCGACCGCCACGTCGTCATCCCGCTGGACGGCCACCACGGCGAGACCGTCGAGGTGCGGGCCGACGACGAGTACCTCTTCACCGCGACCGTCTCCCGCGGCGGCGAGATTCAGGTGTCGCGCGGCTCCGCCATCGCGGAGGAACTGGAGGCGGCCATCGACCACGGCCGGCAGGTCACCGTCGTCCCGCAGTGACGGCCGGAGCGAACGGCCGGTCGTCTCGAGAGCGGGTGGGTCGGCACCCGTGCGGCGGCCGGGACGCGGCGACGAGTCGGCGGCGGAGAGACGAACGACCCGACGGTCACGAGTCTGGCGTAACTCCGAACGGACGGCAGCGCTCGCTGGCCGCGAGCGGCCGGAGAAGGGTTCAGTCGTCGGAGACGGCCGCGTCGGCTCCGTCGGCGGCGGCGTCGACCGGCGTCTCGATTTCGTAGAGGTTCTGTCGTGCGTCGGCGAAGTAGACGTCCTCGGAGACGATGTCGATGTCCTCGAGCCGTTCGAGGGCGTAGCGGACGGTCCGGGCCGACAGCATCGACTCCTCGACGATGTCTTTCTGCGTCATCGGGCCGTTGTACTCGAGCACCTTGTAGACGAGTTTCGCGCTGGGCGGGAGGTCCGAAAGTTCTTCCCCGTCAGAATCAGCCATCTGTACTAGCGTACAGGGAAGCCCCAATCATAAACCTTGACCCCAACTAGTTGGGTACGGTTCGGCGGGTCGGACGGGCCGCGGGCGAGGGGTGGAACGAACCGCTTTTGCCGCCGGACGGCCGACGGTGAGGTATGTCAACCGACACGGCCGAGCGCCGGGCCGACCACGTCCGCGGCGTGACGGTCACGTTCCTCGCGTGCTTCGGCGGCGTCGTCGCGGCGGTGGTCTCGGCGAGCGTCGCCAGCGGGCCCGAGGACCTGCTCGGCGTCTACGTGGTCGCGGGGGCCGTGCTCATGCAGTTCCCCCTCCACCGGGCGCTGGAGGCCGCGGGCCTCGAGCTGGACGTCGACGACTTCGGGCCGAAGGACTTCCTCTACGTCGCGTTCATGACCTTCGCGCTGTGGTTCGTCTGCTGGACGGTGCTGCTGACGACGGGGACGAGCCTCTGATGGCCGACGACAGCATCGCCGTCGTCGACCTCGAGCGGTGCCAGCCCGACCGGTGCAACTACGAGTGTGCGAACTTCTGTCCGCCGAACCGGACGGGCGAGGAGTGCATCGTCACCCGCGAGGAGCGGCACGGCGAGGAGGGCGCCTTCGCCGGCGCCCCCGACCAGGTCTCGATCAGCGAGGAGCTGTGTCTCGGCGAGAGCTGCGGCATCTGCGTCGAGAAGTGCCCCTTCGACGCCCTGGAGATCATCAACCTACCGCAGGAGCTGGACGAGGAGCCGACCCACCGCTACGGCGAGAACAGCTTCGCGCTGTACGGCCTGCCGGCGCCCCAGGAGGGCCGGGTCACCGGCATCCTCGGGCCGAACGGCATCGGCAAGACCACCGCCGTCCACGCCCTGGCCGGCGAGATCACCCCCAACCTCGGTCGGTTCGACGCCGAGCCCGACTGGGAGGAGGTGCTGGAGGCCTACCGCGGCACCGAACTCCAGGGCTTCCTGGCGGACCTCCAGGCGGGGGAGGTGACCGTCGCCCGCAAGCCGCAGTACGTCGACCGCATCCCCGACAGCTTCGACGGCCGCACCGAGGAGCTGCTGGCCGGCGTCGACGAGCGCGGCGTCGCCGACGAGCTGGTCGAGCGGCTCGGCATCGGCCCGGTCGTCGACCAGCCCATCGACACGCTGTCCGGCGGCGAGCTCCAGCGGGTGGCGCTGGCGGCGACGCTCGTCCGGGACGCGGACTTCTACTTCCTCGACGAGATCACGCCGTACCTCGACATCGGCCAGCGGGTGACGGCCGCCCGGCTCGTCCAGGAGCTGTCCGAGGAGGGCCGGTCGATGCTCGTCGTCGAGCACGACCTCGCGGTGCTGGACCTGCTGGCGGACGCGCTGCACGTCGCCTACGGCGAGCCGGGCGCCTTCGGCGTCGTCACGCCGCCCAAGTCGACGAAGTCCGGCATCAACCAGTACCTTGAGGGCTACCTCGAGAACGAGAATATGCGCATCCGCCAGGAGGCCATCGAGTTCGAGGAGCACGCCCCCCGGTCGGCCACCCACGGCGACACCCTCGTCGAGTACCCGGACCTGCGGAAGTCCTACGGCGACGGCGAGTTCGACCTCGCGGTCGACGGCGGCGCCATCCGGGCCAACGAGGTGCTGGGCATCGTCGGCCCCAACGGCATCGGCAAGTCGACGTTCGCGAAGCTGCTGGCCGGCCGCCTGGAGCCCGACGAGGGGGCGATCGACGCCGCCCTGGACATCTCCTACAAGCCCCAGTACGTCGAGATCGACCAGCCGATGCGGGTCGACGCCTTCCTGCGGTCGATCACCGACGACTTCGGGACCTCCTACTGGAACACCGAGATCGCCCAGCCGCTGCAGCTCGAGCGCGTCTTCGAGCAGAACCTCACCGACCTCTCCGGCGGCGAGCGCCAGCGGGTCGCCATCGCGGCCTGTCTCTCGAAGGAGGCCGACCTCTACCTGCTGGACGAGCCGTCGGCGCACCTCGACGTCGAACAGCGGGTGCTGGCGACGCGGGCCATCCGCCGCTACACCGAACAGCACGACGCCACCGCGATGGTCATCGACCACGACATCTACATGATCGACCTGCTGTCCGACCGGCTGCAGGTCTTCGACGGCGAGCCCGCCGAGCACGGCCACGCCGGCCGGCCCGTCTCGATGCGGGAGGGGATGAACGACTTCCTCGCGAACCTCGACGTCACCTTCCGCCGCGACGAGCGCACCGGCCGCCCCCGCATCAACAAACCGGGGTCGCAGAAGGACCGCGAACAGAAGGCCAACGGCGAGTACTACTACGCGCCGACCGACGAGTAAGGGCCTCGGGCGGCTGCCGGCACCGCGGTCGCCCCTCCCCGACCGGCGCCGCCGACAGGCGTTTACCCGTCCGGCCGCGTGGAACGGCCATGCGCTGGCACCGACGGCGGGACCTGGAGGGCGGAAAGGAGCTGGGCGTCTGGCTGCTCGAGGACGACGGAACCGTCCGCGAGGAGCTGTACGTCGAGTCCCACGAGTACCGCGGCGGCGACTTCGACGTCTACACCGCGACCCCCGGCGGCGAGTGGACCCACCGGGGGTCGTTCGGGACGGCCGCCGAGGGGTTCGACGCGGCGCTCGCCCACGTCGAGGAGAGCGACCACCCGCTGGAGGGGCCGTGACGAGGGGCCGAGGCGGGTCGGCGTCGGGACCGAAACGTATTATCCGGTAGTTCGCGAATCACTCGGCCGTGAGCAGCATCTATCTCGGCATCCTGGCGACCGCCGGCCTCCTCGCCGGTTTCGTTGCCCTCCTCGGCGTCTACCGCGACGCCGGGCGGCGTGGACTGTCCCCGGCGGGACGGCTGTCGCTGGCGGTCGGGGCCGCCGCCGGGTGCGTCGGGGCGTTCCTCCTCCCCGCCTACGGCGACGGACTGCGGTACGTGTACTTCGAGGTGGTGAAGCGAGAGACGGTCACCGTCTCGCCGTACGAGTGGCTGGCGGTGAGCGTCGTGACCGGGTTCCTGGGCTGTGTCCTCGTCGCCGGCGCGTACCGCATCGGGATGGCTCGGGCGCGGCCGGCGTGAGCGGTCGACCCTCGCCGCTCGGACGCGCCGCTTAACCCGCTCGACCGAGTAGGACCGCCGATGAGCACCGGTTCCGGCTCCGGCGAGTTCTGTCCGCGCTGCGGCGACGCCGTCGAGCGCCCGCCGGGCGTCGAGCTACCCGGCGGCCCCGCCGACCCCGACGCCGTGCTGTGCGACGACTGCTACTTCGAGGAGTTCGACCTCGTCGACGCCCCCGAGCGGATCGAGGTGCGGGTCTGCGGCCGCTGCGGCGCCGTCCACCGCGGCAACCGCTGGGTCGACGTCGACGCCCGCGACTACACCGACATCGCCGTCGAGGAGACCGCCGACCGGCTGGGCGTCCACGTCGAGGCCGCGGGCGTCGAGTGGGGCGTCGAGCCGGAGCAGGTCGACCCCAACACCATCCGGATGCACTGTGCGTTCACCGGCGTCGTCCGGGAGACGCCGGTCTCCGAGGAGGTGACCGTGCCGGTGTACGTCGCCCGCCAGACCTGCGACCGCTGCGGGCGCATCGCCGGCGACTACTACGCGGCGGTCGTCCAGCTGCGGGCCAGCGGCCGGACGCCGACCCCAGCGGAGAACGACCGCGCCGTCGAGCTGGCGGAGTCGCACGTCGCCGACCGCGAGGCGACGGGCGACCGCGACGCCTTCATCACCGAGACGACGCGCACCGGCGACGGCGTCGATATGAAGATCTCGACGACGCAGATCGGCCAGGGCGTCGCCAAGCGCGTCGTCGAGGAGCTCGGCGGGTCGGTGTCGGAGGCGCCGACGCTGGTCACCGAGGACGAGGACGGCGACGAGGTCTACCGGGTGACGTTCACCGTCCGGCTGCCGCCGTACACCCCGGGCGACGTCGTCGACCTCGACGACGGCGACGGGCCGGTGCTGGTGACGAGCGCCCGCGGCAACCTGAAGGGCCGCCGGCTGGCGACCGGCGACCGCTACGAGGCCGACTTCGAGGAGGGCATCGACCCCGACGCCCGAAAGCTCGGCGAGCGGGCCGACGCCGAGCCGACGACGCTCGTCGCCGTCGAGGACGACCACGCCGTCCAGGTGCTCGACCCCGAGACGTTCGCGTCGGTGACCGTCCCGCGGCCGGACTACCTCGACCCCGGCGCCGACGAGGTGCCGGTGCTGAAACACCGCGACGGCCTGCACGTCCTGCCGGAGAAATGACCGACGACGGGTCCGAACTCGCCGTTTTCGTCCCGAAGCCGCGAACGGAGGCGGTCATCGAGACGCTGCGCGCCGAGGGCGTCTACGACCCGACCCGCAGCGCCGAGCCCCGCGGCGACCGGGTGGCGGTGCCGGTCGTCGAGCCGCCGACGGAGGTCGAGACCGGCGTCGACGGCGACGTCGACGTCGCGGCCGTCGACCTGCCGCGCCGGGAGCGCGGCCTCGAGGACCTGCTCGCCGACCGGGGGTTCTCGCCCGCCGAGATCGAGGCCGCGCCCGCCTCGTGGGCCGTCATCGGCAGCGTCGTTCTGGCGGACTTCGGCGACGTGTCGGCCGACGACTCGCTGCCCGAGGCGCGCCGCGAGGCGGTCGGGGAGGCGCTCCTGGAGCTGCACGGCAACGCCGACACGGTGCTGGCCCGCGGCGGCATCTCGGGCACGCGCCGGGCCCCGGCGACGGAGGTCGTCGCCGGGACCGGCGAGACGGAGACCGTCCACGTCGAGCACGGCACGCGGTACGCCCTGGACCTCTCGTCGGTGATGTTCTCGCCGGGCAACAAGGCCGAACGCGCCCGGATGGGCGAGGTCGTCGGGGCGGGCGAGCGGGTGTTCGACACCTGCGCCGGCGTGGGCTACTTCGCGCTGCCGATGGCCCGGGCCGGCGCCGAGGTGACGGCCGCCGAGCTCGACCCCGAGGCCTACCGCCTGCTGGTCGAGAACGCCCGGCTGAACGGCGTGTCGGACCGCCTGCGGCCGGTGCTGGGCGACTGCCGGGACGTCGAGACGACCGCCGACCGGGTCGTGATGGGCCACTACGAGGCCCACCGCTTCCTCGATACGGCGCTCGAGGCGCTCGTCTCCGGCGGGACCGTTCACCTCCACGAGGCGACGCCGGAGCCGCGGTTCCCTGACCGGCCGCTCGACCGGCTCCGGTCGGCGGCCGACGCCGCCGGCCGCGGGGTCGAACTCCAGGAGACGACCGTCGTGAAGGACCACAGCCCCGGCGTCGTCCACGGCGTCGTCGACGCACGGGTCGACTGACGGTCGGGCACCGGGGCGGCACCGGCGCGGCCCGGATAGCTTTGTACCTGCCGTCCGACGGACCGGTATGTACGTCGACTGCGGCACGCTCGTCGACGGCGCCGGTGAGGTCGTCGAGGACGCCCGGCTGCGTGTGGCCGACGGCGAGGTCGCGGCGGTCGGCCCCATCGAGGACGTCGCCGCCGAGGGCGAGCGGGTCGACCACTCCGGCGAGGTCGTGACGCCAGGGTTCATCGACGCCCACGTCCACGTGCAGGGGCTGCGGACGATGGACCCGACCGACTGGGTGCTGGCCGACGACGCCGCCTGCGCCGCGCGGGCGACCGTCGACTGCCGGCGGCTGCTGGAGGCCGGCTTCACGAGCGTCCGCGACCTCGGCAGTTCCGTCGGCGTCGGCCTCCGGGAAGCGATCGAGGGCGACGACGTTGCCGGCCCACGGATCTACACCAGCGGCCGCGCGATCACGCAGACCGGCGGCCACGGCGACGCCCACTTCCTGCCGTACGAGTGGACCGAGGGCGACGGCTTCGGGTCGACGACGGCCGACGGCGTCGCCGAGTGCCGCAAGACCGCCCGCAGGCGGCTCCGGGAGGGCGTCGACTGTCTGAAGATCATGACCACCGGCGGCGTCCTCTCCCAGCAGGATGCCCCCGGGCACCGGCAGTTCACCGACGAGGAGATTCGCGCGCTCACGCAGGAGGCCCACCGGGCCGACGTGCCGGTCGCCAGCCACGCCCAGGGAACGGAAGGAATCGTCGCGGCGCTGGAGAACGGCGTCGACACGATCGAACACGGCTTCCACCTCGACGAGCGGGCGGTCGACCTGCTGCTGGAGACCGACGCGACGCTGGTGCCGACGCTGGCCATCATGTCCCGCATCGTCGAGGCCGGCGACGAGCACGGCGTTCCCGACTACGGGCTCCGGAAGGCCGAGAAGGCGCTCGAGGCCCACGTCGAGTCGATTCGGCGGGCCCACGAGGCCGGCGTCCCGATAGCCGCGGGGACGGACTTCGCCGGCCCGCCGCTGGTCCCACACGGCGACAACGCCCGCGAGATGGAGTTGCTGGTCGAGGAGGCCGGCCTCTCGCCGCTGGCGGCCGTCGAGGCCGCCACCGGCGTCGCCGGCCGGACCGTCCCCGACGACGTCGGCACGCTGCGGCCCGGCGCCCGGGCGGACCTGGTCGCGCTGGAAGCCGACCCGCGGGACGACATCGGCGCCGTCCGCGAGGTCGCGGCCGTCTACAGGAGCGGCGAGCGGGTCGCCGGCGGGGCGAGCGATTTATGACAGCGGCCCGGCAACGCCCGCCATGGACCGGCAGAAGTTCCTCGCGCTGTTCTTCGCGCTGCTGATGATGACGTCGATGGTCGCGTACGCGGCCTCGCTGTTCTAGCCGTCGCCCCAGACGTCCGAGAGGGGGTGGTCGTCGATGTCCTCGGCGCCGGCGCCGTCGTCCGACCGCGACGACCGCGACCGTGA
>JAHENN010000136.1 GCA_018609665.1 Haloarculaceae archaeon
AACGTGTTGTCGGGGTCGTTGCCGGTGTTGGCCAGCGCCTTCATCATGCCGTTCATCGTGCCGAAGTCGCCGCACCCGGGACACCAGGTGGGCTGCTTGTCGGATTTGAAGTCGGTGAATCTGACGTCGGAGCTCATCGTGCCTCCATTTCCGCGTCCGCGGGCTCACCGAGGGCATCCTTGACCTCCTCGGCGAGTTCGTCCGCTTTGAAGCGGACGCCGTCGTACTTGTTGATGCGGTCGACCCGCGTGAGCGCGTCGTGCTCGACGAGGTCGGCGAACTGTCCGGTCGCGTTGCACTCGACGACGATGACGTCCTCGGCGGCCTCGATGTCGTCGGTCAGGTCGGGCCGCGGGAAGACGTACGGCACCGAGAGGAACCGGACGTCGATGCCGTCGGCCTCCAGCAGTTCGAGGGCGTCGCGCATGGCGCCCTCGTTGGAGCCCCACGAGACCACGAGCGTGTCGGCGTCGGGGTCGCCGAACTCCCGGTAGCTCCAGTCTTCGCGCTCGACGGCCGTCTCGACCTTCCGGTCGCGCTTGTCCACCTGCTTGACGCGCATGTCCTGCTCCTCGGTCCGGCGGCCGAGCTCGTCGTGCTCGAGGCCGGTCGACATGTGGGCGGCGTCGGCCGTCCCGGGAAAGGCCCGGGGGCTGATGCCGTCGTCGGTGACCGCGTGCGGCCGGAACTGGCCCTTCTCGTTGGTCCACTCCTCGACCGACTCCTCGTCGACGACCTTCCCGCGGTCGACCTCGACGTCGTCCATGTCGAACTCCTCGGGCTCGAAGGTCTGTTCGGTGACCGCAAGCGACAGGTCGGCGGTGAGGTAGACCGGTAGCTGGTACTTTTCGGCGAGGTTGAACGCCTCGACGGTCTTGTGGAAACACTCCGAGACGGTCGTCGGCGCGAGGACGAACCGCGGCACCTCGCCGTGGCCGCCGTACAGCATCGCCTCGAGGTCGCCCTGCTCCTGTTTGGTCGGCATCCCCGTCGACGGCCCCGACCGCATCACGTTGCAGATGACCAGCGGCGTCTCCGAGGTGGCGACGAGCCCGAACGTCTCGGACATCAGGTCGATGCCGGGCCCGGAGGTGGCGGTCATCGACCGCGCGCCGGCCCGGGCGGCCCCCAGCGCCATGTTGACGGCCGACAGCTCGTCCTCGGCCTGGACGACGATGCCGCCGTAGTCCTCGATGCGGCCCTTCAGGTACTCCATCACGTCCGTGGCGGGGGTGATGGGGTAGCCCGCGTAGAACCGACAGCCAGCGGCGAGGGCGCCCATCCCGATGGCCTCGTCGCCGTTCAGCAGCACGTAGTCGTTGTCCGTGGTGTCGATGTCGTAGCCGCTCGTCACGTCTACCTCCTCGTGGACGAACTCGGCGCCGAGCCGGGCGGCCTCCCTGTTGTTGTCGACGATGGCCTGGCCCTTGCCGCCGAACCGCTTCTCGAGTGACTCGTCGAGGTACTCGATGTCGAAGCCGGTGACCGCGCAGGCGGCCCCCAGCGCGACGATGTTGCGCATGATGGCGCCGCCGGCCTCCTCGGCGAGCCGCTTCAGCGGCACGTCCAGCCCCGTCATCTCGCCGGGCGCCTCGAAGTCGCTCATCATCGTCCGCTCGCCGTCGTAGATGATGACCGACCCCTCGTGGAGCTCGTCGAGGTTCTCGTCGACGGTCCGCTGGGTCAGCGCGATGAGGATGTCCAGCCGGTCGACGACGCTCTCGACGGCGTCGACCGACGACCGTACCTTGTAGGCGGTGTAGCCGCCGCGAATGCGGGAGGCGAAGTCCTTCGAGGTAAACACGTGCCTGCCCGCTCGCGAGAGCGCCTGGGCGAATATCTTGCCGGTAGAATTGATCCCATCGCCGGCTTCCCCGCCGATGGCCCAGTTGAGGTCATCTGGCATGCTACGTCGCAGTTCTCCTCGGCGAACGTTAAGCCTTCTGAATAGTGTGTCGTTCGGGGGTTTCGCCGCCCGCGAACCGCCGGATTCACTACACGGCGGCCGCGACACGACCGGCCGGCTTCGAAAGCGCCTTGCCGCCGAGCGCCGACCGTACGGTATGGACGCCACCGAGACGACGGTCGCCGCGGTCCACGAGGCCGGCGAGAACGCCCTGGCGATCGACCTCGAGACGCCCGGCGGCTTCGAGGCCGAACCGGGGCAGTTCGTCAGGCTCACCGCCTCCGTCGGCGACGCGACCGAGAGCCGGTTCTACACGGTCTCCTCGCCGAACACCGTCGGCACCTTCGAGTTCACCGTCGGCTTCGACCCCGAGGAGGCCGGCCCGTTCAGCGACTACCTCCGCGGCATCGAGGCCGGCGACGCCGTCACCGTCGCCGGGCCGTTCGGCGACAACCACTACGAGCACGAACCCCGCGCGGTCGTGGTGGCCGGCGGCCCGGGCGTCGGCCCCGCCGTCGCCATCGCCGAACGCGCCCTCGCCGAGGACGGCCAGGTCGCCGTCGTCTACCGCGACGACGCCGTCGTCCACGAGGACCGGCTGTCGGCCGTCGCCGCCGCCGGTGCCGACGTCTTCCTGCTCGGCGAGACGGAGCCGCTGACCGACGCCGTCGCCGCCGCACACACGGGCGCCGACGGCGAGCAGACGTTCGTCTACGGCTTCGAGCAGCTCGTCGCCGACGCAGAGGCCGCCATCGAGGCCGCCGGCGGCGACCCCGACGCCGCGAAGGTCGAGAACTTCGGCTGACCGCCGCGGCCGTCGCTCGGGCGGTCGGCGCCCCGAACGGCGCCGCTCGTCGGAGCGCCGCGGGTTCGCCGGCCGCGACGCCGGTCAGCCCTCGACGAACTCCACGAGGACGCCGCCCGTCGACTCCGGATGGAGGAAGGCGACCTCGTGGCCCCACGCGCCCGGCCGCGGCTCCTCGTCGATCAGCTCGACGCCGACGTCGGCGGCGTCGTCGAGCGCGGCCTCGACGTCGTCCGTGCGCAGCGCGATGTGGTGTAGCCCGGGGCCGTTACTCTCGAGGAACTGCGAGATGGTCCCCTCCTCGCGGGGCTCCAGCAGCTCGAAGTAGCCGTCCGCCAGCCCGAGGAAGATGACCTTCAGGTCGCCGAACCGCTCCTCGTGGGCGATCTCGCAGCCGAAGAGGTCCTCGTAGCGGAACGCGAGGCTCTCGGCGTCCTCCGTCGCGACGCCGGCGTGGTCGAAGCGCATGTCCCGCCGGTCGGCGCGGACGGACTAAAACGCGCGGGAAGGGCTCGCAGGCTCGGGCTGTACCCGGTAACGGTAAATGGGCTTGCGAATGGTACGGATGGTTCGTGCTGAATTTCTCCGTGACGAACCACAACATCTCGAAAGCCCTCGCGGCGCTCGGGGCGCCGCGGCTCACGGCTCGCGATGCTCGCCGTTCGCCAGTCCGAGGCTCCTCGCTCCGCTCGGGGCTTCGCGACGGCTCGCTGCGCGCACCCGTTTCACTCGTGCTTGCGTCGCCGGGGCACCGCCGAGCGCCGCTCGCCCTTTAATCCACCAGGGACGGCCGGTCGACCATCTGGTCGCCTGGTGGACCGAAAGGGCGAGGCCGGGTCCGGGAAGCACGGCGACGCAAGCACCGCAGGCCGGAGGCCGAGGAGCACAGCGAGCCGCGCGACCGGAGCCGGCCGAGGGCTTTCGAGGGCTCTACGTCGAGGCAAGCGCGAACTATCAGAATCACTCTATACACTCCCTACGTCTGTCGTCGAGGAGTCCAACAAGCCACCGGTCGCGGTCGTCTTTCTGACGGGTCCTCCCCTCGCTCCGCGGTTCGCCCCGCGGGCTCACCGCTCCGCCTCGAGGCCTCGCAACGTCAGTCGGCCTCGCCGTGCTCGCGTGTCGTCGCTCCCGCCGGTCGCTCCTCCCGCTCGCTTCTCCTCGAGGCCTCCTTCCCTCCGGTCAGTCGGCCTCGCCCCTCGCCCGTTCGAACATCGCCAGCGCCTCCTCGCGGCGCTCGCTGTGGTCGACGACCGGGTCGGGGTACTCCGGGGCGGCGTTGCGGCGCTGGGTGAGCGAACACTCGTGCCAGGAGTGGATGATCTCGGGGTCGACGCCGCGCAGCTCGGGGACGTACTCGGTGATGTACTCGGCGTCGGGGTCGTACCGCTCGCCCTGCGTCATCGGGTTGAAGATGCGGAAGTACGGCTGGGCGTCGGTCCCGGTGGAAGCGGCCCACTGCCAGCCGCCGTTGTCGTTCGCGGTGTCGTGGTCGACGAGCATCTCGCGGAAGTGGGCGTAGCCGTGCCGCCAGTCGACCAGCAGGTCCTTCGTCAGGAAGGAGGCGACGATCATCCGCACCCGGTTGTGCATGTACGACTCCTCCCGGAGCTGGCGCATGCCGGCGTCGACGATGGGGTAGCCCGTCTCGCCGCGCTTCCACGCCTCCAGCAGCTCCTCGTCGTCCTCCCACTCGATGTCGTTCTCGTAGGACTTGTAGTTCTCCGTGACGACCTCGGGGTTGAAGTTGAGGACGTGGGTGTAGAACTCCCGCCAGGCCAGCTGGCTGCGGAACTCCTCGACGGACTCTCGGGCCTCGCCGTCGGCGTCGGCGAGCGTTTCCCGGACCCGCCGGTCGACCTCGCGGATCCCGATGGTGCCGAACTTCATGTGCGGCGACAGCCGCGAGGTTGGCTCCTCGGCTGGGTAGTCCCGGCGCTGTTCGTAGGCGAAGACCTCCTCCTCGAGGAACGACTCGAGCCGGCGGCGGGCCTCGTCGGTGCCGGCCGGCGGCACCGACCCCGGCGGCTCCTCGAAGCCGAGTTCGGCGAGCGTCGGCAGCGGCTCGTCGTCGTCGGCCGCCGCCAGCGCCGGCACCTCGCGGGGGTCGTCCTTCTCGCGGTCCCGCCACTTCTTCCAGAAGTAGGTGTACACCGAGTAGGGGTCGCCGGCGTTGGTCGTGATGGAGCCGGGCTCGTGACAGATGGCGTCGTGGAACTTCTGGGGCATGACGTCGGCGTCCTTCAGCGTCGCCGACACCCGTTCGTCGCGCTCGCGGGCCAGCCCCGAGTAGTCGCGGTTCCACGAGACGACCTCGACGTCGTGTGTCTCGGCGAGGTCGACGAGAACCGCCGCGGGGTCGCCGCGGCGAACGAACAGCTCCGAACCGCGGTCGCGGTACCCCTCCCGCAGCGACGCCAGCGCGTCCAGCATGAACGATACGCGGGGCGCGCCGGCGTGTTCGAGCACCTCGTCGTCGAAGACGAACACGCCCGCCGGAGGCTCCGGCGCGTCCGCGAGGCCGACGTTGTCCGACAGCCGGAGGTCCCGTCGGTGCCAGTGAAGACGCATCATCCACACGTGGGGCTGTCGCAGTGTAAAACCCAGGGTGGGCCGGCCGATTGCCGGGACGGGCCAGGGGCGTTCCGGCTACGGCTGCTCGACAACGGTCCTGAACGTCGCGTGGTGCGTGAGCAGCACCGCCGTCCCGAGTGCGTACTCCACGAGCCCCTCGGAGGGGTCCTCGATGCGGAGCTCGTCCGTGGCCCCGCCGAGCCCCGCGGCCTCGAGTTCCGCCCGCACGCCCTCGTCGAGGTCGGGCAGGACCAGGTACGTGTCGTCGTCGCCCCCACGGGACGGCGTCGCCGAGATGACGTACCAGGCCTCGTCGCTGAGGGAGGCCGCGTCGGTCCGTTGGACCTCGTACCCACGGTAGGTCTCGCCGTCGTAGCGGTAGTGGCCGCCGAAGAAGGTCGTCCGGGCCCACTCGCCCAGTTCGGTTTCGGGGTAGACCCGGACACCACTGCTGCCGTCCTCGATGGCCCCGACGGCGAGGTCCCGGCGGGCCTCCGTGAGGTCGGAGACGGCGGTGACCGTCGTGTCCGAGGGCGGGTCGGTCCGTTCGGCGCCGACGAGCAGTTCGTAACGCGTCCCGGCGTCGACCTCGAGGTCGTAGTGGCCCTCGAGGTCGCTCGTCTCGTCGACGAGGCGGACGTCCCGCAGAATCGAAAGCGGCGGGTCCGGGTTCTCCCGGACCGTCGAGGCGTGTTCCCGGAGGGTGCGGCCGGCGGTTGCGGCGGTCCGTATCCAGCCGGCCAGGTCGGGCGGATGGACCGCGACGCGGCCGGTGGTCCGTAGTTCGCGGGGGGCAACGGGCTCCAGCCGGAGCGTCGGCTCCCCGGCGGTGCTGGTCGGGGCCGTCTCGGTCGACGGTACGTCCGTCGCGGGTCCATCCGTCTCCATCCCGGGGTCGTTCGTACAGCCCGCGAGACCGGCCGCGGCGCAGGCGGCCAGGCCGAGGTACCCGCGACGGGTCGTCGGGTCGGTCGGCATTGCCGGCCGTGCGGTCCGACGGTACAAAACTGGTTCCGAATATCAAGCGGCGCTTTCACCCACTGCGGGCGGTCACGTCGGGCGTCACTTGTGGGCGTCCAGCAGGTCGTAGCTGCGCGCCCACTCGTGGTCGTCGTCGTGGTACTGCTCGGCCAGCGGCTCCTCGGGCATCTCGCCGACCGCCCGCTTCTCCGCGCCGTAGGAGGGCCGGTCGGTCTCGTGGTAGAACCGCCCGGTCAGCACCTCGCCCTCGTACAGCGCCGACTCGGTCCGCTGCATCATGTCGGCTGCCTCCCCGCGGTCGGAGACGTCGAAGTCGTAGTCGTCGTTCTGCTGGACGTCGATGTACGGGACGTACTGCTTGGCGTCCTTGTTCCAGGTCGGACACTGCGTGAGGAAGTCGATGTGGGCGAAGCCGTCGTGTTCGATGGCCTCGGCGAGGATCTCCTGGGCCTGGTTGGGGTTGACCGCCGCCGTCCGGGCGACGTAGGTCGCCCCCGAGGTGAGCGCCAGCGACAGCGGCCGGATGGGCGACTTCGCCGAGCCGTGGGGCTGGGTCTTCGACGTGTGGCCCTTCGGGCTGGTCGGCGACGTCTGGCCCTTCGTCAGCCCGAAGATCTCGTTGTTGAACACGATGTAGGTCATGTCGTGGTTCTCCCGGGCGGTGTGCATGAAGTGGTTGCCGCCGATGCCGTAGCCGTCGCCGTCGCCGCCGGCGGCGACCACCTCGAGGTCGGGGTTGGCGAGCTTCGCGGCCCGGGCGATGGGCAGCGACCGGCCGTGGATGGTGTGGAGCCCGTAGCTCTCGAAGTAGCTGTTCAGCTTCCCGGAACAGCCGATGCCGGTCACCAGTAGCACCTCCTCGGGGTCGCGTCCGAGGTCGGCCATGGCGCCCTTCAGCGCCTTCAGGACGCCGAAGTCGCCGCAGCCCGGACACCACGTCGCCTGCGGCTCGATGCCGGGGGTGAACTCCTCGCGCTCTACCTCGCGGTCCGATTCGATGGCGTTGAATGCACTCATTGTCAGTCACCTGCCGCGGGGACGAACCGCGTCGTCGGGGCGGGTTCGTCGCCGTCGATGATGGTCTCGAACCCCTCGACCACCTCGCCGGGCTCGAAGGGGTTGCCGTTGTACTTCAGGAGGCTGTGCAGCTTGGGGCCGAACCGGCCGAGTTCCCGCTGGACGAGCCCGCGGAACTGCGCGGAGCCGTTCATCTCGACGACCAGCGCCTCGTCGACGGACTCGAGGAACGCCGTCACCTCCGCCTTGGGGAACGGCATCAGCGCGGAGACGCCCAGCGACTTCACGTCGTGGCCGTCGGCGGCCAGCCGGTCGACGGCCTCCTCGACGGTGCCCTGCTGGCTGCCGAACGTGATGACGCCGTAGTCGGCGTCGGCGGCGGGCTCGTGGAGCGTCTGGTGGGTCTCGCCGTCGTCCAGCTCCTCGCGGATGGCCTCGAGCTTCCGGAGCCGCCGCTCCAGCTGGGCGACCCGGTTGCCGGGGTCCTCGCTGATGTGGCCCTCGGGGGTGTGCTCGTTGCCGGTCGCCAGGAAGCGACCGCCCTCCTGGCCGGGCAGCGACCGCGGGGAGACGCCGTCCTCGCCGGGGTCCCGCTTGAACCGCTGGAACTTCCCGGAGGCGTGGTGGGCGGCCTCGGCGATCTCCTCCTCGGAGAGCGTCGACCCCAGGTCCGGGGTCGGCTCGCGGTCGAACACCGCCTCGTCGACGGTCCGCAGTTCGCCGGAGAGCTTCTGGTCGTAGAGGATGATCGCCGGCAGCTGGTAGTCGTAGGCCAGCCGGAAGGCGGTGCGGGTCTGCTCGTAGGCCTCGGCGGCGTTGCCCGGGGCGAAGACGACGCGGTTGGAGTCGCCCTGGCTCGTGTAGAGGACGTGCTCGAGGTCGGCCTGCTCCGGTTTGGTCGGCATGCCCGTCGACGGCCCCGCCCGCATCGCCTCGACGAGGACGACCGGCGTCTCGGTCATCTCCGCCAGCCCCAGCGGCTCGCTCATCAGCGCGAAGCCGCCGCCGGAGGAGCCGGACATCGCCTTCACGCCGGCGTGGGAGGCGCCGATGGCCAGCGCCGCCGCCGCGATCTCGTCTTCGACCTGCTCGGCGATGCCGCCGACCTCCGGGAGGTGCTGGCTCATCAGCGTGAACACCTCCGTCCACGGCGTCATCGGGTAGCCGGCGATGAACCGACACCCCTCGTCGAGGGCGCCGTAGGCGATGGCGTTCGACCCCGACACCAGCACCTGCTCGTCGTCGTGGCTCCCCTCCGGCATCCGGAGGTCGTGGCTGAACTCCATCTCGTCGACCTGCTGGTAGGCCGCCTCGAGGATCTCGAGGTTCGTCTCCAGCACCTCGCCGGACATCGCGTCGGCCATCAGGTCCTCGATGTGGCCGAGGTCGTAGTCCAGCAGCGCGCCGGTGGCGCCGACGCCCGCCGTGTTGCGCATCACCTCCCGGCCCATATCGCGGGCCATCGCACGCAGGTCCAGCGGGTAGACGTGCCAGTCGTTTGCCTCGACACGCTGCTCGAAGTCGGGAATCTCCTCGACGTCGATCAGCCCCTCGTCGTA